>JANMFO010000174.1:0-3201 GCA_031374245.1 Chitinophagaceae bacterium
AGGTCTTTAAATATTTGTGCTTCTTGTGTAAGTGTTGCACCTTCTGCTTTACCATTGTTGCGTCCTTCAATTACTAAAATGATAAGTTTATTATTTTTTGTGTAACCCATTGCCGTGCGGGGATGTTTATCTTCAATGGCTTTGCCGGCAAATTTTAATTCCTCATTATTGGTAATTTTAATTTCACCATTTTGTAAAAGAACCGGTCCGCCACCAACTGCAGTTTTCATCTTCCATAATTTGAAAGAATCTTTCGGCTTACTGGTTGGTGTTACTTCTGTAAGTTGGTTATTTCGTCTTCTCGCAGTTCTTCTGCTTATTCCTGATTCCTGTATTGCCGTTGCTGACTTGCTTGCACTATCTGTTTTAACCCATGCTATATCTGCCTTATTTCTTTTACTGATTCCAATAGCACTGCCGTATACAGGAATTTTAATCGTAGTATCTGCCCTGCTTTTTCTGAATTTAACTTCATTAAACGCAACCGTCTCTTTATCTTTTATCACCACATTCAAATTCTGGTTAGTAGCAAATGAAAAGAAAGTAGTGTTTACAACTACCAATGGATAATCATTCTTCTCATAAAATTTTGTCGGCGTTAATCGTCGCTGATAGGTTGTATCAACTGTAAAGTCTAATTTTTTATCTTTCAAATCAGCTTCTGCATAGTAAGCAATATTCGGTTTACCATCCAGCAGGTCGGTTGTTCTATATACATGAACAGAAGAAGGTAATGGCTGAAATAATGAATCAACATTTTGCCATTTCAATTGGCTGTATACCTGCGAACCAGAAAATAAACAGAAAATAACTATGGTAAAGACTCTTGCCATAACTCCTGACTAATGACTCCCGGCTCCCAACTTCTCCGCTTCCCATTTATTTTTTCCATAACCAGCAATTACATGCTTTTCGCTATGATAAGAGGAGCGTACTAACGGGCCACTTTCTACATAATCCAATCCAAGGTTGTAGCCTATCTCCCTGTATTCTGCAAACTCATCAGGATGCACAAAGCGATGAACGGGTAAATGCTTTTTGGTTGGCTGTAAGTATTGACCAATCGTTACCACATCACAACCATTGGCCTGTAAATCTTTCAGGGTTTGTGTCACTTCTTCTTTTGTTTCGCCAAGTCCCAGCATGATGCCGCTCTTTGTACGCATACCACCCTCTTTCAAGGTCCGTATTACTTCCATACTGCGCCAGTATTTGGCTTGTATGCGGACTTGCCTTGTTAATCGTTCTACCGTTTCTATATTATGACTCACCACTTCCGGTGCTGCTTCAATTATCGGTTGTATATCTTCTTTCTTGCCTTTGAAATCAGGAATCAATGTTTCTAATGTAGTACCAGGATTCAATGCCTTTACCGCCCTGATGGTATTATGCCAGAAGGATGCGCCGCCATCTTTCAGTTCGTCTCTGTCTACTGAAGTAATAACTGCATGTTTTACTTTCATCAGGTAAATTGCTTCGGCCACCCGTTGTGGTTCATCCCAATCTACTGGCTCAGGTTTGCCGGTTGCCACGGAACAAAAGCCGCAACTTCGGGTACATGTGTTACCAAGTATCATAAAGGTAGCTGTACCGGCTCCCCAGCATTCACCCATATTGGGGCAATTACCACTTTCGCAAATTGTATGAAGTTTATGGTTGTCCACCAGGCTGCGGACATGCTTATAGCTTTCGCCGATGGGAAGTTTTACCCTAAGCCAATCTGGCTTTTTAACCCTTGTATTGTCAACTGCCGCAGCAACTACCGGTAACTCAATCATTGGGCAAAAATAAGCTCATTATTTACGTCGTCCAAACACCACGGCCACATAGCCCTGGAAAAACAATTGCTTGTCTTTAGAGCCTATCATGATGGGAATTTTAGAAGCATAAAAATCAGCACTTAATCCTATTTCCACAGCAGATACCATTTCATTAAAACGGCCATAGTCAAACCGGAGTGCTGCTTTTACAAATCCACCGGGCTTTATTTTCATTTCGCCAAACCCTTTGCCAATTCCACCGCCACCAACTATTGTAGGGCCAAGAAACAGACTACTGTCGGCCACTGAATATTTAATTATTTTGTTCTGACCGTTTCCCGGATCTTGTACTTCCAGGTAATATGGTTTTAATAACCCTATTGCAAGACCGGCATTATAAACAGCGGAAACTGCCACCCCGTTTTTGTTACCTTTTTGACCAAGCATATACTGCTGGCCAAAACCTAATGTAACCTGGTAAAAACTATTAATCTTACCATAAACAAAAGGATTGCCGAAGAAAGGACTGTTAGTCCCTGTGGATGATAGTTTTACTTCCTTCTGGCTCTTTACCTCCGTAATATCAATCCGGTAAATATTTGTTTTATAGTTGCTCTTCATCCGGCCCAATTCATAAAAAGCACCATAGCCATTGGTACGGGCCTGTATGCCGAAAATACTTTGCTTGCTATAAACCAGCACACCTTCTTCCGCTTGCTTGATGAGATTATTCACCTTTTCACGATGGGCTTCTTTCTTTTCGTTCTTACTTTTCTTTTTGCTGTCCTGTGCCATTGAAGCAAGGGCAATTGTAGCAAAAAAGAGGCAAAGGCTTAGTTTCTTCACGGAGATACTATTTGATTAATTTACTAACGTAAATTTAGGGCAAAATATTGATAATGACTTCTACAGTAGTTTATAACGGCGATTTAAGAACCACCCTTACCCATCTGAAAAGCGGCGACCATTTTGAAACCGATGCGCCGACCGATAACAATGGAAAAGGCGAACGGTTTTCCCCCACCGACCTGCTGGCTACCAGCCTTGCCACTTGTATGATAACGGTAATGGGCATAAAAGCCAGAACAATGGGCTTCGACCTGAACGATATAAAAATTGAAGTATTAAAGATTATGAAAGCCGACCCCCGCCGGGTGAGTGGCATAGAATTAACATTTCATATTCCCGATTCATTAAAAAATATTGATGAAAAAACAAAGACGATTTTGAAACATACCGGCGATACTTGCCCGGTGATGAAAAGTATTCATCCGGATATTGAGGTGAAGGTGGATTGGGGAAGGTGGGGATGAAGAATTGTTTGGAAAAAATCTGATTGATAATCATTAATTTTCAGTCCAGAAGTTTACATCAATTTGCAAGCTGTGTGTAATTGTAACTTTCCCCATCAAACAACAATTGTAAATGAAAAAATTGGCAA
>JANMFO010000345.1:0-3139 GCA_031374245.1 Chitinophagaceae bacterium
AAAGAACCGAAGACCTGACAGTGAAACTATATGCAACTGCAAAAACTGCCAATAAAACTATTTTATCCGATGCTGTTTTGTTAAAAGAAGTTATTTCGTCTATCCGTGATGCAAGGAATAAAAACCAACTAAAACCAAAAGATACAATCAGGCTGCATATACTTACTGAGAATAACGAAACATATAAATCTATTGAAAGCATTCTGTTTAAACAGATAAACGCTGAATCTATTTCTTATATATCTACTTCAGTTGCCAACAGTATCACTGTCGTAGTCCAAAAAGATAAGTTCTTTATTGAGACAACAACTGTACTGGATACTGCTTCTCAAAAAGAGCAATTACAAAAAGACCTTGACTATCTGAAAGGATTCTTAATTTCCGTAGAAAAGAAACTCGGTAATGAACGCTTTGTACAAAATGCCAAACCTGAAGTAATTGAAATTGAACGAAAGAAAAAAGCAGACGCAGAAGAAAAAATTATTATCCTGCAGGACTCGATCAGTAATTTATAATACAGCCTATGAAGTTCTTCACAAAGCTCTCTGGAATCATTATCTTGTTTTGTTTCGTTTCGGGTTCTGTTAATTCACAAACAGATAATTGGGAATGCCGTATGCTGCAGAATATTGCAGATAACCGTACAGAGGGAAAAACCAAATTCTACAAAACAATTTCTCAATCAAATATAGTGGCAGGCATTGCAGTACCAGCTACTTATTTTGCAATAGGCCTGGCAGAAAAAAACACTTCACTTAAAAATAAAGCTCTTTTTATGGTGGAAAGTATGGCTCTGGCACAAGGCTCCACATTTCTATTAAAAAGAATTATTAAAAAAGACCGCCCGGCAATAAAATATCAGACTTTAATTCCTCTACTAAATGCGTCCGATTACGCCTTTCCTTCGGGGCATACATCCGGCGCCTTCTCTATGGCTACTTCATTTACTATTGCATGTCCGAAATGGTATGTAGCTGTCCCAAGCTTTACTTACGCAGCCCTTGTTGGTTATTCGAGAATATATTTAGGGGTTCATTACCCCAGCGATGTTTTTGCCGGTGCATTATTAGGTACAGGCAGTGCCTGGGCTATGTTCAAGCTGAATAAATGGATACATAAATCAAAAGAAGCGAAACTGAAACAATTGCCCCTGTTATAACGATTCTTATCACCTTGGTATAATACTCACCGGCATCACAAACTCATATATCATTCCTTTAAATCCATTGAACTGATCCTTATCCAGCAGGCGGCTTACCCTGAAGCCAAATGTCAATGGATATTGGTTCCACCATTTGGTATCAACAAAAATTTCTCCGCCCACACTACGTTGATCCGCAGTTTGTGTTTTATCCCTGGAATACACTTTGGTGAAATCATAAAAGAAGTTAGCCCTTACCCGCTGCAGGTACAAAATATTTCCAAAGCCCCAATCAGGATGAATTAAGGGCAAATGGTAATTAGCCGAAAGCCGCCACATTCTTGAAAAATATCTTCCCTCATAGCCTCTTGAATAAGAGAACCGGTTAGAAAATCCAACCTGGTTCAATGTGTCTTTTTCCTGGAAAGCACCGGTAAAAACTAAATTATGGGTGGACATAAAACCTGGCAAATATAATGACCCATTGCTCAGGAACTGGGAACCTTCATATTGAGTAATAGCATGGCGATAATTAAGTGTACCGGAAATTGCAAACCTTGGATAAATATGCTGCGCCGCCCTTTGTATCTGTTGTGTATATGAAATGGTATGTAACAGGTAACTATAATTAATATCAGCAAAATTGGATTGAGAAATACCCTTTATCAACTCATTGCGCAGCACATAATAACTACCAAGGTTAAAACTCTTATACGTTTTGCCACTGGTATAATTTAGTGGTATACTCAGCCCCACCCTTGTATCCAACTGGCTCCATTCCCGGTTTTTGTTATTTACCACATTGCTCTGGTTAAAAGTATACTCACTGCCAAGACTCAGGTAAGGAAACATTCCTCCATAAACAGCATTCATACCAACAGCACTTGTTTTCTCATTCTGGCTATACAGGTAATAAACTTCTGTTTGCAGGGTATTCAATATGTTTTCTCCGTACAAAGAGAAAGTAAATATCGGGTCAGAATAATAAGGGCGCCAGCTGTGAAAGTTCAGCAATTTCGTACCCTTTTTATATTTAGTAACATCAAAATTACGCTGCTGTATTTTGTTTGATAAAATATCGCCAAATGAATTGGCAAGACTTACATCAAATTTTTCTGTCAATGTTTCAGTAGTTACTGCACCCACTTCATTCCACACTATATTTTTCTCATCCAGCTGTTGCAATTGGTAGCCTTCGGCTGTAAAAGCAGACCAGGTTATTTTTCCATTACCAGCATTTACAAAATAATTTCCCAACGGGCCATTGCTTATTTTAAATATTTTTTTATCACTCATCCGTAAAACAAACACATCGTCATTACCTGCATACGTAGCAGTAAAATAAATCATACCATTATTTACACTGGGATTTCCTACTACATTAAAAGATGGTGCTGTCAGCCTTGTAGTGCTACCCGTAGCTACTTCTGCCATTGCCAATGCCATCTTTCCATCTTTCAGCCGAACGGCCGTCACTAATGAGTTTTCATCAATGAATTTCGGGTCAGTAAACAAATTAATTTCTGATGAATGAATAGCTGTCAACACTTCCCCGGTTTGTGCATTCAGGATATGTAATTCACTTCGCCCATCCACCCCCACCTGCACTGCAGCCACTTTAAAACCTTCCGGCGAAATATCGGGTGTAAAATATTTTGATTTCTTTGTCAATGTTTGCTGTTCACCCGTCCGCACATCCAGCATTCGTATCACACTATAATCTTTCCAGCCCCAGCGGGGATCGTTCTCATACGCAGCATACACAATCTTTCCATTGCGATAAGAAAATTGCTGGTCAGCTGAAATATCCCTCACCCTCAGCTTATGTTCACCATTTGCATCTTTAATATAAAAAGCAGGTCGATGACGGTAACTGGCTTTCAGATAAATTAATGAATCTACTCCTGCACTGTACGGAAAGAAATAACTGGTGACATATTTTTTCTTTACAGGAAATACATTGGTGATACCTGCTTCAGTTCCTTGTGGCATCGTCCC
>JANMFO010000346.1:0-4603 GCA_031374245.1 Chitinophagaceae bacterium
CATTAAGGTGTATTAACAGAAATATTATTCATTAAAAAAAATACTTTAAAAATTTGGCGGATTAAAAACTTCGCTGAAATTTTACATTCACTAATCCTATCAGACTATGGCCTTAAAACCAATTAAAGAAAAGAAGATAACCGGCAAAACAAGCACTGCTTCAGAAAAAGAAGCGGCAAAGAAAGCATCTCCAAAACCCGCTAAAAAAGAGGAAGAGGATGATGACGATGATTTAGAAGACGATGAAGACACTGCCCCTGCTACAAAAAAAGGTGGAAAGACAGCTGCTTCTAAAAAAGGGAAAGAAGATGACGATGATGACGATGATGCGGCAGATGAACCGGCGGACGATTGGGAAAAACCTGAAGAAGATGATGATTGGGATCCTGACTTCGAAGAATTTGATGTTCCAAAATCAAAAGGTAAAAAAGCAGTAGGTGGTGGTGCAGGTAAAAAAGCTGCTGATGAAGAGGAAGATTTTAAAGTAGATGATGAATTCAAGGATATGTTCAATGATAAGGACGACTTTGATGATGAAGATGACGATTATTAAAATATCAATCCCGGAAAGGGAGTTGTGAAAATATTTTGAGTAACACAGCTGTAACAAATGGCACTTATCCAATAAGTGATTTTAAAAAAACTAAGGAAAAAGTGTTGAACTGGGCACAACAGTTCGGCACTTTTTCTTTTTTAGATAATCATCAATACCAGATAGAACCACACTCTATGGAATGCCTGCTGGCGGCAGGAGTAAGAAGGGAATTGAAAGTTGATACAGGTAACTCGCTGGAACTATTACAGCAATTTATTGACGGGGAAAAAAGTTGGCTATTTGGCCATCTTGGTTATGACCTGAAAAACCAAATAGAAAACCTTTCTTCTTCCAAAGAATCTGACATTCAATTTCCCGATCTTTTTTTCTTTGAGCCAGAAGTTATCATTCAGTTAGCAGAAAAAGAAATACTGATTGAAGCAGAAAACCCTGATGTAGTTTTTGCAGCTATATCTGTTGCTTCACAGCCAACAGATGGATTTAAAAGTAATACTGTTCATGTACAAAGCCGTTTCTCACAACAAGAATACGTTAGTATCATTAAAAAACTACAACAGCATATTCTTCGTGGAGATTGTTACGAGATTAATTTTTGTCAGGAGTTTTATGACGAGAAAGCAATGATTGATCCGGTATTGGTTTACAAAAAGTTAAGTAACATTTCTCCTAATCCATTCTCTGCTTTGTACAAGATGAATAATCAATGGTTGATTTGTGCAAGTCCTGAAAGGTTTCTGAAAAAGCAAGGCGATAAGATTTTATCACAACCAATCAAGGGTACAACGGAAAGGGTTAAAGACGATAAACATAAAGATGAAAGGAGCAAGAATGATTTACTTCACAGTGCAAAAGACCGTTCGGAAAATGTGATGGTGGTGGATTTGGTAAGAAATGATTTGGCAAAAGTTTGTAAAGAAGGAACGGTGAAGGTGGATGAACTCTATGGAATTTATTCTTTTCCACAGGTACACCAAATGATTTCAACCGTCAGTGGTGAACTGGTTGGCGACATTACTTTCTCAGATATTATAAAGGCCACTTTCCCGATGGGCTCTATGACTGGCGCACCAAAGCGGCGAGTGATGCAACTGATAGAACAATATGAGCAAACAAAGCGGGGAATTTTCTCCGGTGCGGTTGGTTATATCACACCTGATGGTGATTTTGATTTTAATGTAGTGATACGAAGCATTATGTATAATGCCAATACGGGTTATCTTTCTTTTCAAACAGGGTCGGCTATTACTTTTTACAGCGATCCCGAAAAAGAATGGGAAGAATGTTTGTTAAAAGCAGGTGCTATAAAGACAGTATTAGCAGACCAGAATTAATCTGTAACGATTTATTGTGTAGTGCTTGTAGTACTGTTTGCTGGCTTGAGTATTAATTGAATGCTCTCGTCAAATATCTCATATCTTTTTGCGATAAAAATATTCATCTTCTGGGTTGGTAACCGAAGCTCATAAGTTCCATTAACGGAAATTTCATTATCAAAACGGGGGTTATAACGTAAAAAAGTCGGCATATCCATATCAATATGCTTTATTATTACAGATGAACTAAATCGTCCGGTAACTTTATAAGTTGTTGAATTACTCAATTCATGATAAAGAAGATTTGAGTTGTTATTCAGTATCAAATCTTTCATTTCTTTTTTTGTAACGGTGGTTATTCCGCCTTCACCTTCAAAAATATAATGTGTGGCAATGAATTTTTTTACATGGTTCATAGATTCAACAGGAAGATAGTATTGCAGCGACCAGAAGTCTTTGCTACCACCACTATTACGGATTGCTTTATTTACATTACCGGGCCCGCCATTATAAGCAGCGACTACCAAAAGCCAGTCACCATATTTGGCATATAAATCCGTGAGTAAACTGGCGGCGGCGTGAGTACTTTTATAATAGTCCAGTCTTTCATCAAAAGTTCTGCCCATTCTTAAACCATATTCTTTAGCAGCTGCAGGCATAAATGCCCAGGGACCTACGGCACCTGTCCATGATATGGCATTATATCTTAAGCCAGATTCAATAACAGCCAGGTATTTCATTTCTTTAGGCACACCATGTTGCGCAAGGACAGCATCCATTAAGTTAAAATGCGGCATACACCATTCCTTCATCGCCAGCATGCCCTTTTTGTTCTTGGCAATATAGTTTTGAACAAAACTAATCGCCATAGGATTTAGTTTGGCTTTACTCTCGTCATTCCCTGTTACGGCAGTTGCAAACAAATTTTTAAATTCCGATTTTGGATCACTAACGGGGGCACTAATCAGCCCGGCAGTATCTTTTTTTATCAGTATGTTACTTTCAACTATAGGCTTGTTGATCGTATCACGGCGAATTAAAGAATCTGTTTTAGGAGGTTCTTGTTGATTACCAGCCCGGGTGGCGGCACTAAATAATAGTGCAAAACAAGGGGGAAGTAATATGTGCTTTAATTTATACAAATCCTTCTTTTTAATTTTTGCTGTTCAAATCCATGACCGATCACCAAACAAAAATTGAAGGTTGAAGAATCATAGAGGTTGAGGCTTCATCAGCTGTTGAGAAACCTGCAGCAAAGATACCTCATCAAACCGGTTTGCCATAACCTGCAGGCCGAAGGGCATACCATTACTGTGTTTGAACAATGGGAGAGAGACGGCTGGAATACCCACAAGGTTGGCCATTACGGTATAAATATCAGCGAGATACATAGCTATTGGGTCATTCATTTTTTCGCCTGCTTTAAAGGCAGAAACCGGGGAAGTTGGGAGCAAAATGAAATCAAAGTAGTTGAAAATCAGCTGTATTTTATCATTAAGCAGTTGCCTTACTTTTTGGGCTTGGGTAAAATAGGCATCATAATACCCGGCACTTAGAACATAGGTTCCCAACATTATTCTCCGCTTCACTTCTTTACCAAAACCGGCTGACCGGGTCTGTTTATAAAAATCTGTTAATTCAACTCCCGGGGCAGTTGCTCGGTAACCATATTTCACTCCATCAAACCGGGAGAGGTTAGATGATGCTTCAGCTGTAGTAAGAACATAATATGCAGGAACGATATAATCCAGGAATTCGAATTTTACCGGACTAACTGTATGTCCCTCTTCTTTTAATTGTCCAATTCTTTTTTTAATTGAATTTCCAATTTCCGGGTCAAGGCCTGGATGATTTAAAGCTTCATCGAAATATCCAAAACGAAATTTTTTATCAGACGAAAGTTGTGATGAATAAGCAGGTACTTCCTTGGGAGAAACGGTGCTGTCAAAATCGTCTGCGCCAGCAACTACTTCCAAAGTGGTTGCTGCATCTGCAATTGTAATTGTGAAAATTCCAATCTGGTCAAAAGAAGAAGCATAGGCAATCAAACCATAACGGGATATTCTTCCATATGTTGGCTTAAGCCCGATGATGCCACAGAAATCTGCCGGTTGACGAACAGAACCGCCGGTGTCACTTCCCAACGAAACCATACATAAACCAGCTTGTACTGCAACTGCAGACCCACCGGAAGAACCACCGGGGACTCTTGTTTCATCCAATGCATTCAGCACTTTTCCATAAGCTGAGTTTTCATTGGTAGAACCCATTGCAAACTCATCACAATTGAGATTGCCGATAATGATAGCTCCTTCTGCCAATAGCCGATCAACAGCTGTAGCAGAATAAATAGAAGTGAAACCTTTAAGAATGTTTGAGGAAGCTGAGATTTTGTGGTCCTTGTAGCAAATCACATCTTTTAATCCGATAACAACACCATGCAGTTTCCCAAATGGCTTACCGGTATTTCTTTGTTCATCTAATTGTTTTGCTTTCTCAGTTGCTTCAATTGCATACACTTCAACAAAAGCATTCAGATGTTTCTTTGCATGAATCTGTTGAAGGTAATGCTCAACTGCCAGTAAGCAGGTTACATTTCCTTCCAGTAATTGGGCATGGTATTGCTCAATGGAAGAGAACTCAAACAAAAGCGGTTGCCTTTTTGGGGTTAAATAAAATCAGGAGTGGAAAAAAAGAAAATTAGTTGTTAGATGCATTTTTTACATCATTAGCA
>JANMFO010000357.1:0-4774 GCA_031374245.1 Chitinophagaceae bacterium
ACTCTACAATACAGCCATTGGTATTGGTACATCTGCTTTAGCACTGATTATGTATAACGTATTCACTACTAAAATAGATTCAATTACTTATGGTATTGATGAATCAGGTTTTACGTTGACTCAAAGCTTTGCTTCCCTGTACAAATAATAACAGGTAGAGCAGGGTTTTTTATGGAATTCAACAACCTATTCATCTAATTACTAAAAGTAATATAATGCCAAGCATAAAGATGCCAAAAAAGAGTACGGATACGGATATGACCCCTTTTGTGGACATAGCCTTCCTTATCCTTTCTTTTTTTATAATGGCCACCAAGTTCAAGCCACCCGAAACGGTAGAGATTAAAACTCCCGGTTCAGTACTTTCTCAGCCATTGCCTGCTAAAAATGCAGTGATGATTTCTATGGACTCTCTGAACCGTGTTTTCTTTACTGTTTTATCTGAGAACGACACGAAAAAATATGACGCTATTATACAGGGTATTAATACAAGTCAAAATCTTGGATTAACCCCGGCAGAAATGGCGAATTTCAAAAATGTGTACATGACAGGGGTACCTTTCTCTGGATTAAAACAGCTATTAGCCACTCCAGTGAGTGAGCAAGCTAAACTTAGATTGCCAGGGATACCTGTAATGGATTCTGCCAATAATCAACTGATTTGGTGGATTCAACAGGCTAAAATAGCTTTTGCCGGACAAACATTGAACTATCTTATCAAAGGGGATAATAATTCAAAATATCCTGCTTTTGAAGCTGTACTCAATGCCCTAAAAAAGAATGATGAGTTTAAATATAAACTTGTTACTTCTTTGGATGGCCTGCCCGATGGCTCGGAGTTGGATAAGGTTCAAAAGAGAAGTAAGAAAAAATAAATTTTAATTTCAAAATGTACTCATTATGTCAAGTGTAGATACCAGCAGTGACGATAGTCACAAAAAAGGCCCGGGTGTAAAGAAGGCTAAAAAGCTCTCTACCCGTGTGGATATGACGCCAATGGTGGATCTTGGCTTCCTGCTGATTACCTTTTTCATATTTACGGCTACGATGAGTAGTCCTACCACATTGCCCCTCAATATGCCAAAAGATGTGGAAGATGAAAAAAAGAAAACTGAAGTTAAGCAGTCCTCAGTGCTTACCATCATACTTGGAAAAGGGAATCAGGTATATTATTATGAAGGACAACTGGAAGTAAGCGAAGGGAAAAATAATTTTAAGTCTTCCAATTTTAAAGATATCCGCAAGATTATTATTGACAAAAAGAAGGATGTGATGAGCAGGTTTAATGCTGCTACTGCAGATCCAGAAAGCTGTGCTGCTGAAAAAGAGTTAGCTAAAAAGAATGGAGATCCTGATTGGGAGAATGCCTGTAAAGACATGGATTTTGTTGTAATTATTAAACCAAATGAAGAAGCTACTTACAAAAACACAGTGGATATTCTTGATGAAATGGCCATTAACCAGGTAAAAAGATATGCTATGGTGAAGGTGCTGCCAGATGAGAATGGATTGGTTAAACTCACTGAAGCAAGTAATGGCATAAAATAAGTTGGAAGGGGGTATGGAATAAAAACCTTTTCAGCATCTAATTAAAAACGCTAAGTATGGAAGCTAATAAAATTTTATCAGCAGATGTTCTTGACCTGATTTTTGAAGGAAAGAATAAAGAATATGGTGCTTACGATTTGAGAAAATCATATAATCGCCGTATCACCAAGGCTCTCCTTATTACAGCTTCATTTGCATTGCTGGCTTTGGGAGGTTCCATCCTTGCCAGCGCAATAAAAAGCAAAGACAATAATAAGGTGAAGCTTCAGGATATGACTTTACAAGAAGTGAAACAAGAGGAAAAAAGAGAACCGCCACCACCACCACCACCGCCTCCGCCAAAGCAGGAGCCACCTAAAGTGGAAATGAAACAGTTCACTCCTCCCATAATTAAGAAGGATGAAGAAGTGGAAAAACCACCACCACCGCAGGAAGAGTTAAAGGATGTAAAAATTGACGTAGTAAATCAGGAAGGTATTAAAGATGATAACATTGCTACTCCTGTTCAGATTGACGAGGGTAAGCAAATAGTGGAAGAAAAGAAAGAAGAAGACGAGAATAAGATTTTTGATAAAGTTGAAATTGAAGCCAGTTTCCCTGGTGGAGATGGTAAATGGCGTCAATATCTTGAAAGAAATGCAAATGGCCAGGTGGCAACGGATAATGGTGCCCCTGAAGGAACTTATACAACTGTTGTTCAGTTTGTAGTGGATAAAGAAGGTAATATCAGCGATGTAAAGTCTCTTACAAATCATGGTTATGGTATGGAAGATGAAGCTATGCGGGTTATCAGAAAAGGACCCAAATGGACACCTGCTGTACAAAATGGCCGCCAGGTAAAAGCTTATCGTAAACAGCCGATTACTTTCCAGGTTCAAGGAGAATAAGAAATTAAACAAATAGTATCCCCTCCCGTTTCAAACAGGAGGGGATTTTTGTTTTGCAGCTTGTCAGACACACTCTTTCGATTTTTCATAAAATCTATTTAGTATACTTTTGACAAGATGATGAATAAACTTTCTGGTTGGGATGATACTATTGTGGCATTGGCTACTCCCCCTGGCATAGGCGCTATAGGCATTATCCGTTTAAGCGGAGCAAAAGCCTTTGATATCATTAACAGGTTATTCCCTTCAAAAAATTTACAAAACCAGCCATCGCATACCTTACATGTAGGTTTTTTAAAAGATGGAGAAACAATACTGGATGAAGTTGTGCTATCGCTTTTTAAAGGGCCTAAATCTTATACCGGAGAAGACGTAATAGAAATAAGTTGTCATGGTTCACCTTATATACAACAGCAGATAATAGCAGTAATAATTAATAAAGGAGCCCGGCTTGCCAAGGCCGGGGAATTTACCCAACGGGCTTTTCTGAATGGTAAACTGGATCTTGCGCAGGCTGAAGCGGTAGCTGATTTGATTGCTTCTAATACGGCAGCATCTCAAAAGGCCGCATTGCATACAATCCGGGGTGGATTTTCTGAAAATCTTTCAGCATTAAGAGAACGGCTCATCCGGTTTTCTGCGCTGATAGAATTAGAACTCGATTTTTCGCAAGAGGATGTGGAATTTGCAGACCGTAAACAATTTTATCAACTGATAGATGAATTATCACAATCAACAAATCAGCTTGTTAATTCATTTAGTTTAGGTAATGTAATTAAGAACGGGGTAAGTGTAGCAATTATTGGTAAACCCAATGCAGGTAAATCAACCTTATTAAACAGTCTTCTTAATGAGAACCGGGCTATAGTAAGCGAAATAGCCGGTACTACCAGGGATACAATCGAAGAAGTGATAAATATTGATGGAATATTATTCCGGCTGATTGATACAGCAGGTATCCGTCAGCACAGCGGTGATGTAATTGAAAGTGCCGGTATAGAAAGGAGTCTTGAAAAAATGAAACAGGCCGATTTGGTATTGTACTTATTTGATGTTAATGATCCACTTCCGGGAATTGAAAATTTGAAAACGGAAATTGAAGGGCATCAGTTGAATTATTTATTAGTAGGAAATAAGATTGATCAGATGGGTGAGGCTGAAGCAAAATCAAAATATGCCAGTCAGGATAAAATTGTATTTATTTCTGCAAAAAACCACTCGCATACAGAAGTACTGAAGGAGCGAATGGTGGATACAGTTCTGCAGGGGCAAGTAAATACCGAAAATACTATTATAACTAATGCCAGACATTATCATGCACTAAAGGAAGTTGAAAAATCTTTGACTGATATAAGAAATGGGTTAAATAATAATTTACCCGGCGACCTGCTTGCTTTAGATATTCGACGCTGTCTGTATTACCTCGGCGAAATTACCGGGGAGATAACTAATGACGATCAATTGGATTACATATTCTCAAAATTTTGTATCGGAAAGTAAATGATAAGACCTGATAGTAAATCTCCCATCTCTATTTCTGTATGGTGGAGGCAGGTACCGGATTGCATATTATTGACAAGTTATTGACAGGGTCAATGAAAATATTAGTACTGGTCTGGTAGTCAATCACATAAAATTCTGAACAAAATAATTTTCTTTGAAAAAAAAATTGTATTTTTCTATTTCGATGCCCGTCATTTAACATGATCCTATTGTAAATGACTTCCATCAATACTCTCACCCCTATAAAAAATACAACGATTCTTAATTGATTCTTGCCCTTTGATGTAAAATCCGGGTTTGTTTTTATAATAAACCGGTTCCAATGAATTGCCATTTGTTTTGATGAACATTTTCGCAACCATTAAACTTTTTTCAGATGAAAATTCAACTGCTTTCTGCTGTAGGTAAATTATTTTTTTCCTGCCTGTTTTTTTGTTTATTTATTGAAAGCACAACCTTTGCACAGGCACCTCAAACAACTATTTCTGATTATGTAATTTTTGGCGGTACTGCCACTGTATTACCTGGACAAACAGCACCGCCTTCTCCCGGTTATGGAGTACAGATAGCATCATTTTGCTTTTTTAATCAAGGTACTATCCAGGGAACAGTCGGAAGTTATAAACTGGTAAAAACAACAGGAGATGTTACCATTAATGGAAATATCTACAGCGGAGGGACTATACAGCTTGCCAATAGTAATGAAGTAAAAGGAAATTTGGCTGCTGGTATTTCACCAACAGGTGTTCCCGGAACTGTTGTTTCTATAGGTTGAAACACTAAAATTGGTATAAGTGGTATTCCAAGCTAGGGTTACATTAATGCAAATGGAAAGG
>JANMFO010000417.1:0-12026 GCA_031374245.1 Chitinophagaceae bacterium
TGGCATTACTTATGAAATGTTTTTAGAAAAAGTAAACAACCATCCCCGTGCTTGTTTGTTATATGATCCATCACACTTTGTATTGCAACAATTAGATTATATCCAGTACATAGATTTTTATCATGAAAGAATCAAAGCATTTCATGTAAAAGATTCTGAATTTAATCCAACAGGTAAGCAGGGCACATTTGGTGGTTACCAAAGTTGGTTAAACCGGGCGGGCCGTTATCGTTCGCCGGGTGACGGGCAGGTGGATTTTAAAACTATTTTCAGTAAGCTGACACAGTATAATTATACCGGCTGGGCGGTAATGGAATGGGAGTGCTGCCTGAAGCATCCGGAAGATGGTGCAAGGGAAGGAGCTGACTTTATCCAAAACCATATCATCAGAGTTACAGAAAAAGCCTTTGATGATTTTGCTTCCAGCGGCATTGATGAAAAAGGTAACCGTGCAATTTTAGGTCTTGATTAAATTAATAATCGTTGTATATTTCCATCATTAAAAAACACTGATATGAAAAGAATGTTTATTTCCATTATTGCCCTTTCTGTTTTGATAGCCTGTAACAGCGGCGGATCAAAAGATGAAAAAAAAGATGATCAAAAAGAAACCACTACTGAAGTGGCAGATATAAGTCAAAATCCTGATTACCAGAAAGGTCTTGATATACTGGCAAAGAATGATTGCCTTACCTGTCATAAAGTAGAAGAAACGCTGACCGGGCCTGCTTATCGTGACGTTGCTAATAAATATGCAGGTGTTGATACGGCAGTGGCTTATTTGACCAAGAAAGTAATTAATGGCGGCATGGGTGTATGGGGTAGTGTAATGATGGTACCGCATCCCGGTATTTCACAGGCTGATGCTGAAGCAATGGTTAAATATATTCTTTTACTGAAAAAATAATTCAAATGCTGAAAATTATCAGTGGCGTTTTCATTACCGCAATGGCCGTAACAGCCTGTAATAATAATTCTGCTACGTCAAAAAAAAATGATAAAGACACTACGATGGAAAAAACGGAAGCTGTTGCCAATACCTTAACCGATCAGCAAAAAACTGATGGCTGGCAATTATTATTTGATGGCCAAACAACCAAAGGATGGCATAAGTATGGTAATGAGCCGGTAGGTTCTGCCTGGAAAATAAAAGAGGGCAGCCTTGTACTAGACACCACTGAAAAAGCAGATTGGCAAACAAAAGGGGGAGGAGATATTGTAAGTGATGAGGAGTTTGAAAATTTTCATTTACAGTTGGATTGGAAGATAGCCCAGGGTGGTAACAGCGGAATTATTTTCTATATACATGAGGACAAACCAAAGTATGAGTACCCATGGAAGACTGGCATGGAAATGCAGGTACTTGATAACAGCGGGCATTCCGATGCAAAAATTATCAAGCACCGGGCAGGTGATTTGTATGATTTGATCAGTTCATCAAAAGAAACAGTAAAGCCTTATGGTGAGTGGAACCATGCAGAGATAAAATGTGTGAATGGCAAATTAGACCTGTACCTGAATGAAGAAAACATTGTTTCTACTGCAGTATGGGATGATAACTGGAAAAAATTAGTTGCTGGTAGTAAATTCAAGGACATGCCGGACTTTGGGACGTACAAAAAAGGTCGTATCGGTTTACAGGATCATGGTAATGAAGTGCAGTTTAGGAATATTAAGATTATGAGGTTGTAAATTTATTAATAATTGGGAAGAGTTGGGTGTCTTTTATTCATTTTGTTGGTGTTTTGCCATAGCACAACACTCAACAAAGGCCACTCAGAACTATTGAAAGATCAACAAAGGCGAAAAGAATAACTTATTGATTTGCCAAGTCTATTTTATTATTAATAAAATCAACAAAGCACTTGTTTTCAACATATTCTTTGTTATTTAAAACTAACTTACCAAACTGATCAAAGCAGAATATTGACGATAATTCTTCATCGCTATATAAATATACTTTTACTCGAACATCAATATCCTCTAAAGCAGGCAACTTTCTTGATTTACCTAAGCACTTCTTGATCTCCTCTATCTCCTTTATATCAACAATCCTTAGTACTTTATACCTCTTTTTAAAAAATACTTCAAAAGTACTGCAGTCAATAGAGAAAAATGTACTGATTTCTTTGTCTACAAAATGCACTTCAATTCGGCTTAGCTCTTTATAATCCCCATTAATTTGATTACATGAAAAAGAAAATAAGAAATATACAACTATAATTACCCCTTTTTTTAATATACTACTCATATCAAATGGATTTTTCCTTTCTTTACAGGAATAGGCTTTGCCGCAACAGGCTTAAGGTCTTTAATATTTACAGTAGTGCCTTTGAAGATCACACATCATACTAATCCGTCCCTGTCACTTTTCCACTCCAAATTAGCAGCTCTAAAGAATCCCGGATATTCTGTTATTATCGACGGGATACTTTTTTTGATGCAATTTCTCACAGCTTAAAAATAAAGCTTCGTAAGGAGTTTTTGTATTTGTTCAATAAAATTACAGAACGATGAAGAGTGTGACCCTTCGATACCTCTGGGTAAACTCCATAGGCGATGATAGTAGTACTAAAGCTGGTAACAAAAATCCTTACTCCACTTTTGTAATCTTCAGCACATTCGTTGGTAAATGCAATGGTACCGGTGTACTTCCTGTATTAACCACAATATTGCCTTTCTTCAGAAAGTGGCGTTCTTTCAGAATGTCTATCTGGTCAAAAATAATATCATCGAGGCTTTCCTCTTCATCGTAATAAAAGGCCCGTACACCCCAGCTTAAACTTAACTGGTTCACCAATGTTTTTTCTTTGGTAAAAATATACAAAGGCGCCTTCGGGCGGTAAGTACTCAGCATAAAAGCAGTGTAGCCGCTTTCTGTCATACCAATAAGTGCATCTGCATTTACATCCTTTGCCAGTTTGCAAGCATTATAGCAAATAGCATCACTTAAAAAAGAAGGGGAGTGTGGTTGCGGTACCAGCTCATCTTCACGGTTATAATTGTAGCCATTTGTTTCTACTTCTTTAATTATTTTACACATGGTTTCTACTACCAGTGTAGGATGAGCTCCGGCGGCGGTTTCTGCACTCAGCATTACAGCATCGGCACCTTCTATTACTGCATTTGCCACATCGGTTATCTCACTCCGGTAGGGTTTATTAAATTCTATCATACTCTCCATCATCTGTGTGGCCACAATTACCGGCTTGGCGCGGTGCAGGCACATACGGATGATCTGTTTTTGCAGCAAAGGAATTTTTTCAACCGGAAGTTCTACACCCAAATCGCCACGGGCAATCATTACAGCATCAGATTCCACAATAATATCCCGCAGGTTTTCCAGGGCTTCAGGCATTTCTATTTTGGATATGATCTTGGTTTTACTTTTCTTCTTATCTAATTTTTTCCGGAGTAATTCAAGATCCTGCACTTTACGGACAAAGGATAAGGCTACCCAGTCCAATTTTTGTTCTATGATAAAGTCGAGATCAATAAGATCTTTTTCTGTTAATGCCGGCAAAGAAATTTTAGTATCGGGCAGGTTAATACCTTTTTTGGAAGATAAAGTGCCACCCATTGTTACTTCTACCTGCACATCATTATTCTTCAGTACTTTTTTAACCTTTACTTCCAGTTTGCCATCATTAATCATAATGGTATTTCCTATTACCACATCTTCATGAAGGTTGGGATAAGAAACATAAATCCTTTCTTTGGTGCCGATAACTTTATCATTGGTGAAAGTGAGGATTTCACCGGGTACAATTTCAATCTGGCCATTCTGTATTTCACCTACTCTTAACTTAGGGCCTTGCAGATCGCCAAGTATGGCAATATTATAAGGTTCTGTTTTATTGATTTTCCTGATGTATTCAATGATTTTTGATTTGTCTTCATGCGAACCATGAGAAAAGTTCAAACGAAATACATTTACACCTGCTTTTACCAGGTCCAGTAATTTGTCATAGGTATCGCATGCAGGGCCTACGGTAGCTACAATTTTGGTGCGATGGCTCTGGTGTGCAATACCGGCATCCCGGTCCATTTGTTTATGATAGTACTTTTCTGAGTGTTTTGCCATGGTCTGATTTCTTGATGCTGTTTACTGGTTATTGGTTCCTGGTTTCCGGATTTGCAATACTTCTTCCGGACTTACTACGATGCTAATATTTTTACAATCTTCATCCATTCTTCACTAATCTTTCCTTTGTTTTTTACGGCACTTTCCAATGGTATGTAATGCATTTTATTATTCATAATACCAACAAAAACATTATGCCTTCCTTCCATCAGGCTTTCCACTGCATGAAAGCCCATGCGGCTGGCAATTAAGCGGTCAATACAACTTGGCGAACCACCCCTTTGTATATGGCCTAATATGGCAACCCTGATTTCTGCATTCGGAAGTTTTTCTTTTAATATTTTTTCTACTTCATTACCGCCACCATACTCATCACCTTCAGCCACTACTATCAGATTCACTAATTTTTTGCGTCTTTCTTTTTCAAGCAAAGAAGATACGATGGCATCCATATCTGTCTTACGTTCCGGAATCAGGATATTTTCTGCACCGGTTGCAATGCCGCTGTGCAATGCTATATATCCGGCATCTCTTCCCATTACTTCAATAATAAAAATACGGTCATGGGCATCCATCGTATCCCTTATTTTATCAATAGCTTCTACAGCGGTGTTAACTGCCGTATCGAAACCAATGGTAAAGTCTGTACCATTAATATCTTTATCAATAGTACCGGCAATACCAACACAGGGAATGTCAAACTCCTGGCTGAACTTTACAGCACCCCGGAAGGAACCATCGCCTCCAATAATAATAAGCCCGTTAATACCTCTTCTCTTCAGGTTATCGTACGCTTTTTTTCTTCCTTCAGGAGAAAAAAATTCTTTGCAACGGGCCGTTTTTAAAATAGTGCCGCCACGCTGAATAATATTGGCCACCGAACGGGATTCCATCTTAAAAATATCATCTTCAATTAATCCCTGATATCCCCTCATAATACCGTATACTTCCAACCCGTGGTAAATGCTGGTACGTACCACTGCTCTTATGGCTGCATTCATACCCGGGGAATCTCCTCCAGATGTAAGGACACCGATTTTTGTAACTTTCTTAGGCATAACTAAATAAAATCTTCTTTAAAAAATGTTGTTCGCTAACAATCGTTAGGAGGATTTGATTTCAAATGGCTGTCAAAAATAAGGTTTTGTTTTTTTAAATGTGTAACTAACACATTATGTTGATTTGAATGATAATATATCCTGTGATTCAGCTATTTCAACCTTTTTTTAACAGGAATACCCGGTAGTACGGATAAAAAAAGTAAATAACAGTGTTAAGTTGAGTATTAAATTTATTGTAATGCGAATTTTATTTTTCATCTGCCTGCTTTTTTTTTCAGCAACATGTTTTTCACAAACTGATACAACTAAATGGTTCAGGGCTTTTCCTGTTACTGATTACCTGATAGACCTGAATGATAGTACAAAGCTGGTGCAGGTGGAACTACCCGAAGGCATCACTATAAAAGATAAGCAACTGGCTTTGCTAAGAGGTGTGTACAATACATCAAAGACGGATACAGCAGAAAAAGGTTTTGGACGCTGTCACCTCATCAAAGGCAATTTTTATTATTTCACTATTGGAAATAATAAAAGTAATGTCACTATAAAGAAAGGGGATTTGATATATACCCTGATGAATAAAACCAATATCTACTACGGGCTGCTGCCTAAGTTAGCTTCTCATTTTATTCAACTACAGAACGTATATGAAGAGCCGCTGTATGACCGTTACCTTATTTTCAACAACTGGACAAAAGAGAATGAAAAATCGTTGATTGATTCAATGGTGACTGATATAAAGTTTATCGGCAATTATTTTATTCAAAATGACCCTTCTATGGATAAGCTGGCAACAACAGGTCAGTTTAAAGGGAAGAAAACATTGTCTGTAATGGCAGATTGTCAACCAGCTTATGTAAAAGACTTTCTCGATTATATTATTGCCCGTCCCAGGTTATATGCCGGAAAGAAATGGAAGATTTCTGAAATATTTGCCACCTGGGTATCCGAAGGGGCACCCACAGTTATAAAATAGCAACCTTTATTTATCCTTTCCAAAAGCCTTTTGTAAAGGGATTTTTATTTTTGGGGTCAGTTCTGCTACCTTTAACACTACTAAATATTCTTGTATGAAAAAGATTCTTTCATTTTTATTTTTAGCATTCCCTATGGTGTTAATAGCACAGTGGCAATATCCCGAAACAAAGAAAACAGATACAGTAACTGATTATCATGGAACAAAAATTGCCGATCCCTATCGCTGGCTGGAAGATGACAGAAGCGAAGAAACAAAACAATGGGTGACAGAACAGAATAAAGTGACTTTCGGCTATTTAGATAAAATAGTTTACCGGGCACAATGGCTTAAGCGATTGGAAGAGATTAATAACTATCCCAAATATTCATCCCCCGGAAAAAAGAATGAGTACTTCTATTTCTCCAAGAATGATGGTTTGCAAAACCAGAGTGTTATTTATCGTCAGAAAGGATTGACCGGAAAACCTGAACTGGTAATTGACCCCAATAAGTTTTCAGCAGATGGCACTACGGGTCTTGGTGCTTTTGCATTATCCAAAGATGGACGCTATGCGGTAGTTGGTAAAACAAAAGGTGGTAGCGACTGGCGTACTTTTTTTGTAATGGATATGAAAACATTGCAGTACCTGCCCGATTCGGTTGATTGGGTTAAAGTATCCGGTGCGTCATGGCAGGGCGATGGATTTTTCTACAGCCGCTATCCCACACCGGAAAAAGGAAAAGAGTTGTCAACAAAAAACGAAAACCACCAGGTTTATTTTCATAAAGTAGGAACAATGCAGGATAAGGATGTGCTGGTGTACGAAGACCCGGCCAATGGTCAGCGTTTTCATAGCGTTTTTACAGATGAAGAAGAACGGTATGTGTTCTTAAATATTTCAGACCGTGGAAAAGCAAAAGATGGTAATGCACTTTGGTTTTATGATAGCAAGTCAGCTGATAAAACGTTTAAACCAATAGTAAAAGAAGCAGGGGATTTTGATTATAGTTTCATCGATGAAGCAAATGGAAAGTTTCTGATGTCTACCAACGATGGAGCATTAAATCAGAAAATTGTAACCGTTGACCCAAAGAACCCGGCGAAAGAAAATTGGAAAACAATTGTTGACGAAAAACCAGAAAACCTGGCTGGTGTTTCCTCTGCCGGTGGAAAATTGTTTCTTACCTACATGAAAGATGTTACCAGCAGGGTATATGTGTATGATTATAATGGTAAACTGGAAAGTGAAGTGAAATTACCGGCATTAGGAACAGCCAGTGGTTTTGGTGGTGAAAGAGCGGACAAGTTTGTTTTCTACACCTTCACCTCCATTACTTTTCCACCAACTATTTATCGTTATGATATTGCAACTGGTAAAAGCACTGTATTCAGAAAACCAGAAGTGAAATTTAATCCTGAAGATTTTATAACGGAGCAGGTTTTTTATCCCAGCAAAGATGGAACAAAAGTGCCCATGTTTATTACTTATAAAAAAGGTACAACCATGAATGGTAAAAATCCAACAATGTTGTATGGCTATGGCGGTTTTAATATCAGCAGCAATCCATCTTTTTCTCCGTCAAGAATTACCTGGCTGGAGCAAGGCGGTATTTTTTGCATCGCTAACCTTCGTGGTGGCAGTGAGTATGGAGAAAAATGGCATGAAGCAGGTATGCGGTTAAAAAAGCAAACGGTATTTGATGATTTTATTGCCGCTGGTGAATTTTTAGTGGAGAAAAAATATACATCCAAAGAATACCTGGCAGCGCAAGGCGGCTCCAACGGTGGTACATTGGTGGGTGCTGTTATTAATCAGCGGCCTGATTTATTTAAAGTCGCAATCCCACAAGTAGGGGTAATGGATATGTTGCGTTTCCAAAAATTTACCATTGGCTGGAATTGGGTGGCAGAGTACGGCAGCAGTGATAATGCCGCAGATTTTAAAAATCTGTTAACTTATTCACCCATTCATAATATTAAATCCGGTATTAATTATCCTGCAACAATCATCACCACTGCCGACCATGATGACAGGGTAGTGCCTGCCCATTCATTTAAGTATGCTGCCACTTTGCAGGAGCACTACAAAGGTTCCAATCCCGCATTGATAAGAATTGATGTAAACTCCGGACATGGTGCCAGCAATCTTAAAAAAGCATTGGAAACAGCGGCTGATATTTATTCATTTACTTTTTATAATATGGGAGTGACGCCAAAATTCCCTAATGTAAAACCAATAGAGAAAAAAGCATTTTAAATAGCAACATATTTTCTTATAAAGGCTGCACTAAGGTGTGGCCTTTATTTTTGATACATTTGACGGATGAAAATTTTGATTACCGGAGCCAATGGTTTTTTAGGACATTATCTTGTAAAGCAATTATTGGATAAAAATCATTCCATTATTGCCACAGGCAAAGGAGAATGCCGGTTACCATTTAGCGGTAATGAAAATTTTGAGTATGTGGCTATGGACTTTACAGATCCGTTTATCGTGCATGATGTTTTTGAAAAATATAAACCTTGGACAGTAATTCATGCCGGAGCCATGACCAAGCCGGATGATTGTGAACTACAACAATGGCAAGCATACATCACAAACGTGGAGGGGACAGTTACCCTGTTATTGAATGCAGAAGAACAGAAAAGTTTTTTTGTCTTTGTATCAACAGATTTCATTTTTGATGGCGAAAGAGGAATGTATAGAGAAGATGATGAAGCTGCCCCGGTTAATTTTTATGGTAAAACAAAATTGGAAGCTGAAGATGCAGTAAAAGAATATGAGTATGGCTGGGCTATTGCCAGAACAGTTTTAGTATATGGCAAACCATTGGCAGGCAGAAGTAATATCCTCAGAATTGTAAAAGATAAGCTGGAAAAAGGAGAGGAGTACAGTGTGGTGGATGACCAGGTTCGTACACCAACTTATGTAGAAGATCTGGCAGCGGGCATTGTTGCTATTATTGAAAAGAAAGCAACAGGAGTCTATCATCTTTCTGGTAGTAATGTACTAACGCCTTACGAAATGGCTTGTAAAACGGCTGATTATCTCGGGCTAAATAAATCATTGATAAAAAAAGTAACCGCCGCCAGTTTTTCGCAATCTGCAAAAAGACCACCAAAAACCGGTTTTATAATAGCGAAAGCAAGGAGCCAATTGGATTTTAAGCCCATCAGTTTTGAAGAAGGATTAAAGAAAACATTTGCTCCGGACTAATTCATCATCAGGATATTCACACTCCGCTGAAGTATGTTGAAGGCAATTTCTGCCATTAGGTTTTCTTTATCCAGTGTTGGGTTTACTTCTGCTATTTCAAAACAACATACTTTACGGTTTTGCATAAATTTACTTATCAAATCTTCTGCTTCTCTTTCTTTTAAGCCATTGCTTACTGGTGTACCGGTTCCTTTAGAGATAGAAGAATCAAGACTGTCAACATCAAAGGATATGTAAATGTCAGTACAGTCCGAAAGATAACGTATTACAGCTCTTACTACGTTTTCAGCACCTTTACTTCTTACTTCTTTAGTAGTAATCACTTTCATACCGTACTTCTCTATCAGGTGCCGTTCTTCTTTTTCATAGTCACGCAGCGAAATAAAAACGACATCTTCCGGTAAAATCTTCGGAGCAATTTTACCTAGATTTTTTAATTGATTCCATTGTTTTGCTGTTTCATCATCCACATCATGTACGCCGCAATCTTCATTATTTTTATTAATAGAGATTGCCATTGGCATACCATGCATATTGCCTGAAGGTGTTGTATAAGGTGTATGAAGGTCTGCATGCGCATCTATCCAGATCACTCCAAGCTTGCATTTGGGTTTTGCCATTTTAATACCAGCAATTGTTGCGCCTGCGGTACTGTGGTCGCCACTTAATACAACCGGGAAAAAATTATTTTTAATAGTATCGCTTACCGATTTACTTACCCTGTCGTAAATGTTGGCAATGCCTTTTATCCGCTTGGCATAAGGTGATTCAATAGGCTCAAACAATAATTTGTTTTCAACCTGTATTTTTTCAGATGGGAAATGAATAAAAAAATTACTCATAAAATCCAGAGCAGCAATTTTAATGGCTTCAATGCCCAGGCTTGCACCACGGGTGCCGGCGCCTATTTCAGATGGAACTTCTATCAGTTTAATATTTTTCATAAAGACAATAGTTGAGTAAAACAACCCGGTACAATAACCGGTAAATCAATTGGGCAGTAAGTAAGAGATGTGTGGCCGATTAATCAGGGATATAAAAATTGGCGGGCAATGATTGCTCGGCAAATGTGTAAATGCGGCTCATTTTTCTTGAATAATGTATCATACAAACGTTAGGTAAAGGTAGTCCTTTGTTTCTGGTCTGTCAATACAGGATTTATTTTATTTTATTGTCTATTCATGTGCGGCCAGTATCGGAATATGGCTGTGGTAGGCCAGCTTTTTGGTATGTGTGGATTTGAACAGAGAAGTAGAGTTGCTCTGATGTTTGGGTACAGTTATCAGCACATCAATTTTATAGTCTTTTACAAAGTTGTCTATTGCTTCGTAAAAGTCATTCATGGTAATAAAATAAAATTCTGTTGAGTAACTGCTGAACATTTTATTTAGTTTCTCTTTTTCCACTTCCATTTCATCAGTTAATGAAACATAATGTTCGCTGCTTACATTTACGATGTGCAATTTTGGGTTAAACATTTCCAGCACCGAGTTTATCAAAGCTGATGGAGTGGTATTTTCTACATTTTTATAATCAGATGCAAATGCGACATTATTAATCCCATTATAGGTGGCATCCGGTGGAATAATCATAACCGGGTAGAGGTTCTTGTCAATTAATTTTAACGTGTTGCTGCCAAACATTATTTGCCGGATGGCTGATTTACCTGTGATACCCATTATAACGAGAGTAGCACGGACTGTATGTGCCAGCCTTGAAATGTTTTCAATAAGGTCGCCGCCCATTTCATTTTCGCATTCTACATTTTTTACTCCAGCTCTGATAAATTCTTTTTTCAGGCTTTCCTGGTAATTATGGCTGATGTCGAAGTCGTCTGCATTTTCGTAATTATGATAAAGTATGGCGGTAGCATCATCTTTCCCCGCAAGCATCTGTGCAGTAAAACGGGCTGCATTGAGCGATGTTTCTGAAAAATCTATAGGTATGATGACCTTGTGCATAGTGGTTGGTTGGTTTTGCAGCTAAATTACAGGATTTGAAAAAGAAAGCTTAAAAGTTTTATGTTACCGGATGTTCAAATGATTAATTACCATATTATTCCTGTACTGGTTCTACTTTTAAAATATTGCCACCGCCTTTTGCACCTTCATTTGAAATATACATCTCTCCATTTGGATGAAATGTAATGCCTTCGGGCTGGTTAAATTCTTTGCTGTTTAAGTCGTATAAGTTTTTGAAACCACCGGAAGCATCTAATATCAGCAGCATTGAATTTCGCCCATCGGTTACATACATGTCTTTTGTTTGCGGGTGAATAGCAATGCCCGATGGCATAATTTCAAAACTTCTTTTTTTATTGCCTGATTTTAATTCCTGCCGCATGTCAATTTTAAATGTTGGTTCCGCTGACATGGTTTTAGTGGCAAGGTCAAACGCATAAACGCCTTTATAATTTTTTCCGCCTGGTTCAGCATTTTTTATAGCCAAAAGAAGCCTGTTATTAGTTTTATCAAAACAAAGCCCTTCCACATTATGATTTGCTGTTAGCGGGGTGTTGTATTCTGTTATTGAGGTGGTTTTTGAATAAAGGGTACTTACTGCAAAAAGTTTTCCATCGGCTCTTAACACCCACGCCGTATCATTTACCAGGGTAATACCTTCGTAATCACCTGCAGGGGCAAATGGTATTTCTTCCTGAATAGTTGATGTTGCGATATTATAAATAAAAATGCTACCTACTTCATC
>JANMFO010000448.1:0-2738 GCA_031374245.1 Chitinophagaceae bacterium
AGGTAGTAAAAGAAGACTGGAAATGGGCTCCTGTGTTCCAGGGTGGGTTGGATTTACGTTTCAATACTGGTGGAAATGTATTCATCTTCACCAATGCAGATTATATGTGGATGCAACCTGAATTCAAACTCTTGTCTTCCAGTGGTGAAGGTGCTACTGTAGTTGACAGAATACATCAAACCATAGCAGTCACTAATATTACCGGCGGTGTTGGTATTAAATTCTAAAGAGGACGAAGGTTATTAGAGGGTAAAACTCCCGGCGAAGGCCGGGAGTTTTTTATCCTGTAAATTTCTTTTTTATTAATGGCCATGTGGACGATCATTACGATCATCATGCCTGTTTTTGTTTTTGAATTTAGCATACACCATTCTTATTTCCCACTGACGTTGATCTTCCAGGAAACGGATTTGTCTTTGTTTTTCCCAACGGTTCAAAAAATAACTGTTTCTAACCCGATTGATTTTGTAATCAAACTCCTGATTAATCCGCGATATCTGCATTCTCATTCGTCTTTCGTTAGAGAAAGAGCTTTTGCCATAGCGGTCGTCGTTGCGGCCATAACGATCGCCGTCTCTTTCATAGGGATTATGGTTGTCGCCAATTTCGTTACCATTGCCATAACTGTTAGTACGATCCTGCTGATCAGTTTGTTGATTATTCCTTTGATCATTTTGCCGGTTGTCTCTGGTGCCGGGCTGTGCCTGTGCAACTGCAAATATTCCAACAGCAAATAATAGCGTAAAGATTTTTTTCATAACAATAAATTTTAAAAGTGAATAATAATATACATAGGATGCAAAGCAGGTTCCGGTGTTTACAAAGAGTACGTTAATACATTTGTTTTATTATTTAACAAACTATACCGCAAGTTTTGAAAAGGAATAAAAATGGTTCAGCAGTATCTTTACTGTATGGCTGGTGTGTAGATAAAAAATCGCAGCATTAACATGAATCGTATAGATTTAGATTACTATATCTTGGGAAAAACTGACCATTAAGTCTATCGCCGGGCTATTAAAATTCATAATTGGCAAAAGTTCTATATTTAGTAACGAGCACTGGTTTCATGAGTAATTTTTTTAAAACTTCTACATTAACTGATACTGGATTATGAAATGGCAACAATTATTACTGCCGGTCAACTTCCTCTTTTCTGCTTTTATAGTTTGCGGACAGCAAAATAATATTCCTGTTATTATCGGTAATAAAACTTTTAACCCCTCCACATTATTATGGTATGACAAGCCGGCACTAAAATGGGAAGAGGCACTTCCTGTTGGTAATGGCAGATTAGGAGCAATGGTGTTCGGAAAAAATAGTGAGGAACGTATTCAGTTAAATGAAGAAACCTATTGGTCCGGCGGTCCTTATTCAACGGTAGTAAAAGGAGGCTATAAAGTGTTGCCCGAAATACAAAAAAAGGTATTTGAAGAAAAATATTTAGCCGCACATAATTTATTTGGACGCAATTTAATGGGCTACCCGGTTGAGCAAATGAAATACCAATGCCTTGCCAACCTGCATTTGTTTTTTAAAAAACAGGATAGTGTTACAGATTATAAAAGATGGCTCGATCTGGAGAATGGAATTTCAGGTGTTTCATATACAGCTGATGGAATAAGGTATCAGCGGGAAGTATTAGCATCTGCACCCGATCAGGTAATTATTGTTCGGATTACGGCAGATAGACCCGGCAGCATTTCATTTACCGCCAACCTGCGGGGAGAAAGAAATCAAACGCATTCCAATTATGCTACCGATTATTTTAAAATGGATCCATATGGAACTGACGGATTGATCCTCACCGGTAAATCAGCTGACTATATGGGCGTAGAAGGAAAGTTAAGATATGAAGCAAGAATAAAAGCAGTACCGGATGGGGGCACAATGAAGACTGATGATGTAAACCTGGTTATTGAAAATGCAAATTCGGTAACTCTTTATTTTGCCGCTGCTACCAATTTTGTAAATTATAAAGATGTGAGTGCCGATCAACATCAAAGAGTAACAAATTATTTCAAAGCCATTGAAAATAAAAATTACAATACTATTCTTACTGCTGCTGTGACAGACTATAAAAAATATTTTGACAGGGTGTCGCTGCAATTATCCAATACTGCCAATTCTTTTTTGCCAACTCCCGAACGGGTTAAAAAAATTCAAACTGAACCTGACCCTTCCATGGCTGCATTGAGTTATCAATTTGGCAGGTATCTCATGATAGGTTCATCCAGGCCCGGCACTGAACCCGCCAACCTGCAGGGCATCTGGAACGACAATATGAATCCATCCTGGGATTCGAAATATACCACCAACATCAACACCGAAATGAATTACTGGCCGGTGGAAAGCGGTAACCTTTCGGAATGTGCCGAACCTTTGGTAAGAATGATAAGAGAATTAACCGACCAGGGGTCGCAGGTTGCCCGTGAACATTATGGTGCAAGAGGATGGGTGTTTCATCAGAATACTGATATATGGAGGGTGGCTGCACCAATGGATGGACCCACCTGGGGAACTTTTACTGTTGGTGGCGCCTGGCTATGCACACATATATGGGAGCATTATGAATACACCAGGGATAAAGATTTTTTGAAAGAAACGTATCCGTTAATAGAAGGATCAGTACAATTCTTTATGGATTTTTTAGTGCACATCCCAATGGAAAATGGCTGGTCACTAATCCTTCTACCTCTCCCGAAAATTTTCCGGATGGTGGCGGTAACAAGCCTTAC
>JANMFO010000016.1:0-6467 GCA_031374245.1 Chitinophagaceae bacterium
TGAGCTATGATATTGTAAAAGCACATGGCGGAGAGTTGGAAGTGGAAACGAAAGAAGGAGAGGGAAGTGAATTTGTTATTTCATTACCTGTCTGACCGAATAGCATTTTTTAATTAAAATACTTTCTATTATGTCCCGTATATATATCATACTTAGTTGCTTCCTGTTATTATTATTCAGCAATACGCCGGCGCAACAAGGCCTGTTTGATTCTGATGAAGTGCTGCCAATCAAACTGAAAGGTTCGTTACGGGGGTTATTAAATGACAGATCGTCGATTCCAAAAAATTTTCCCCTGGTTCTTTCCGTTAATAAAGAAGACAGCAGTCAACTGGAAATACCTGTGCAGGTAAAAACAAGAGGACATTTTCGCCGGTTGAAAGAAAACTGCTCTTACCCGCCTTTGTTAATCCAGTTTCCGAAAGAAGGCCCTTATCTTTTATCAGTATTTAAGGAACAAAAAAAATTGAAACTGGTGATGCCCTGTTCGGGGGATGAATATGTTGTACGGGAATGGCTGGTATATAGATTATATAACCTGGTAACACCCAAAAGCTTCCGGGCAAGGCTGGTGCAGGTAACCCTGGAGGATGAGAAAAGCAGAAAAACCGGTACTCCTTTTTACGGGTTATTGCTGGAAGAAGAAAAACAAATGGCCAAAAGAAATGTGATGATTGCAGTGGAAAAAAAACTGAAACCTCAGCAACTACAGCCAGATGCTTTTTTAACCATGGCCGTTTTTCAATATTTAACAGGTAATACCGACTGGTCAATTCAATACCTTCAAAATATCAAATTACTGGCGCAGGATTCCCTTGCAACTCCCGTAGCCGTGCCTTACGATTTTGACCATGCGGGTATTGTAAATGCTCCTTATGCCCGTCCGGCAGAAGAACTGCTAATGAGTTCAACCCGGGAACGCCGATACAGGGGATATTGTATGCAGGATCTGAAAGTGTTTGAACCTGTTATTGCGCTGTATAACCGTTTAAAAAACGAAATTTATAGCCTCTATTCCAATTGCTCATTATTGGATGCAAAGTATAAAATGAGTACTGCCCGGTTCCTGGATGAATTTTTTTCAGCAATCAATAATCCTAAAATCTGGCAAAAAGATTTTGCTTACCCCTGTGATAAGAATGGAACCGGTAATGTGGTGATTAAGGGATTGAAAGAAGACTAATTTTTTAAATAAAATAAGTAATGAAACTGACCAAAAAACTGGAAGCGGAAATCCTGAAAGTGTACCATGCCTATTGGGATGCCTATCTCAAGGGAGATATGAAAACTTTTGGCTCTATGCTGGATGATAATATCACCGTTTTTGGCACAGCAGTCAGCGAGGTTTTTGTAAACAAAAAGGAAACTGTCAGGTTTTATAAAGCTACTGCCGACCAGATGACAGGTAAGGCACAGTTCCGCAACAGGAAGATCCGTTTGCAGCCAGTGAACGACAATGTTTTGACTAATGAGCAATGCGATCTGTATATTGTAATTGATAAGAAGTGGACGTTTTATGGTCATGCCCGGATTACCGCCTTATTTCAGCTAACAAAATCGGGATGGAAAGTGGTTCACCAGCACGGTTCCTTTGCGGATAGCCGGACAGAAGAAGGCGAGCAGATTGCAGCAGAAAAAATAAAGGAAGAAAATCTGCAATTGCGTGAAGCTGTACAACGTCGCACTATAGAACTGGAAAATAAAAATCGGGACCTTGAAATTGAAACGGCGTTGGAAAAAGTAAGAACCGTGGCAATGGCTATGAAGAAGGCAGATGATATGCTCAGCGTCTGCAAAACCATTTCACAGCAATTGGTTAAACTCGGTATAAAAGAAATCCGGAATGTGCAAACAGCTATTTTTTACGAGAGCCGGGGCGCCTATATGAATTATGAATATTATGCAAAGCATGATAGAACATTTATCACCGAAGTGGATTTTAAAAATCATAAACTTCATTTGGCCTTTGCCAAAAAAATGATGAAGGGGCCAAACGAAGAAGTGCTGGAACATCTGAAAGGTAAAAAGCTGCAGGATTGGTACGCTTATCAAAAAACAACCAACCAGTTTGCAGATAAGTTTTTACTCAAAGCCCATTCACTCAATTATTACTGGTATTCTCTTGGGCCGGTTGCACTTGGCACCTCCACTTATTATCCACTTACAAAAAATGAAACCGATTTATTCAAACGGTTTTTGAAAGTGTTTGAGTTAGCCTACCGCCGTTATTTGGATATTGAAAAAGCAACAGCGCAGGCAAAAGAAGCACAACTAGAAGCATCCCTTGAAAAAGTAAGAGCAGAGGCATTAGGCATGCGGAACCCAGAAGACCTTCCCAATGTTTGCGAAGTACTATTTAAAGAATTACAGACATTAGGTTTTGCTGAACTGAGAAATGCGATGGTCAATATTCACAATGACGAAAAAAGAACCTTTGTGAATTATGACTACTCAGATGAAATCGGTAAAAGTATTACTCCTTTATTTTATGATATACATCCCGTAATAAAAAAACAGATCAAACAAATACGGAGTGCCGATGATGCATTTTCAGAAACAGTTTTTAAAGGAAAAGACCTGGAAAGCTGGAAAGCATTTAGAAAGAACCGGGGAGAAAAAGAAGACAAGCGGATAAAAAATAGTACGGCACTTTACTATTATTTCTATTCAATAGGAACAGGCTCTATCGGCGTTTCAACATTTAGTGCAATCCCTGAAGAAAAACAGGAAGTATTAAAACGTTTCAGAAATGTTTTTGCATTTGCTTACCGCAGGTACATGGATGTGGCGCAGGCAGAAGCACAGGCAAGAGAAGCACAGATAGAATTATCATTGGAAAGAGTAAGAGCTGGTGCTATGGCCATGCGGCAATCTGATGAACTCAGTAAATTAATTTTTGTCTTGTACCAGGAGTTGACAAAACTGGATGCCAAACTGGACAGGTGTTTTATCATGATCGTAAACCCCGTAAACAAAGGCATCACCTGGTGGATGGCCGGACAAGAAGGCCTTCTGGCAGAGAATGGTTTTTTTGTTCAAATGAATCAGCATGCATCTCACCTGATGTATCTCGATTATTGTAAAAAACGAAAGAAAAAATGGACCTACCTGTTTGAGGGAAAAGAAAAAAGAGATTGGGACCGCTTTGGTTTTAGTAAAACAGAACTGGCAAAGTTGCCTGAGCCCATCAAAAAGTTTATGGCCGCAGCAAAGAAAGTACATCTCTCCGGTTCTTCTGATCAGTTTGGTTCACTTGTAACCGGCAGTTTTGAACCGCTGCCGGAAGAGCAGCGGGAAATCATCAGTCGTTTTACTATAGTTTTCAACCAGGCGTATACCCGTTTCCTCGATCTGCAAAATGCCGAAGCACAGGCAAGAGAAGCGCAGATAGAAGTTGCATTGGAAAAAGTTCGGTCAAGAACGATGGCCATGCAGAAAAGTGCTGAGTTGGGTGATGTGGCAACAGTTTTATTTAAAGAATTAAATCAGTTAGTAGAAAATCTCTGGACATGCGGTTTTGTATTGTGTGAAAAAGGAAAGGGAGAAGATGAATGGTGGGCATCAACGGATAACGGCTTTATTCCTGCTTTCTGTTTGCCCAATAAGGGAGATATTACCCATGAAAATATGTACGCCGCCTGGTTACATGGTGAATCATATTATGCAGAAGTAATAGAAGGCGAAGGATTGAAAAAACATTATGAGTGGTTGATGAATATGCCAAACATGAAGGAAATGTTTGAAGGAATGATTGCTGGTGGTATCCCTTTGCCAACCTGGCAAAAATTACATTGTGCTTTTTTCTCACAAGGGTATCTTGTAATAATTACAGAACAACCTTGTGCGGAAGAACAAATATTTAAACGCTTTGCACAGGTGTTCGACCAAACTTATACCCGTTTTCTGGATTTACAAAAAGCAGAAGCACAGGCAAGAGAAGCACAGATTGAAGTTGCAATGGAAAAAGTAAGAGCCCGTTCGTTGGCCATGCAAAAGCCGGAAGAACTAATGGAAGTAGCCAGCTTATTAAGAACAGAAATGGGTAAACTGGGTGTGGAAGAACTGGAAACAAGTTCCATCTATATTATTGACGAAGAAAAACAAGCTGCCGAATGCTGGTATGCTATTAAAGATATACGGGAAAAGAATAAAAGATTGGTAAGTGATGAAATGACGTTAACACTAAGCGATACCTGGGTTGGGAAAGAAATGTGGAAGTTCTGCCAGTCAGTGAAGGAGCAAACTTCCATTATCATGAAAGGTGCAAACCGAAAGGAATGGATCAACTATTGTGCTGAAAGTTCCAATGTATTACAAGGCTATTATGGAAAAGAAATTCCTGAACGTACTTATCACCTTGTAAAATTCCCCGGAGGTTATATGGGTGCTGCTTCACCCGGAGAAATATCAGCTGAAAGCTGGGATTTATTAAAACGGGCTGCTACTGTTTTTTCATTGGCCTATACCCGTTTTAAAGATTTGCAGGAAGCAGCAGCAAGAACAAAAGAAGCACAGATAGAATTAGCAATGGAAAGAGTGCGGGCCAGAACAATGGCCATGCAAAAAAGTGACGAGCTTCCTGAAGCTGCTAATTTATTATTTCAACAAGTACAGTCATTAGGTATGCCCGCATGGAGTGCAGGTTATTGCATTTGGGATGAAGACAAACAAGGCATTACATTATGGATGAGCAGTGAAGCCGTAATGCAGCCATCTTTTCATGCACCGCTTACCAAAGACCCTTCGTTTATACACATGAGGGAAGCATTTGAACACAAGCAGGATTTTCATGTAGAAGAAGTGGGCGGTAAAGCATTAGTAAAGCATTACAAATACATGCGTACACTGCCAGTAGTGGGCAAAGTGTTAGATTCCATTATTGATGCAGGGCATCCCTTACCAGTGTTTCAAATATTTCATTGTGTTTATTTTTCACAAGGCTTTCTTTTATTCATTACCTACGAGCCTGTGCCGGAGGCGCATGAAGTATTTAAACGTTTCGGAAGAGTGTTCGACCAAACCTATACCCGTTTCCTCGACCTGCAAAAAGCAGAAGCTCAGGCAAAAGAAGCGCAGATTGAAGCAGCATTGGAAAGAGTTAGAAGCAGAACAATGGCTATGCAGCACAGTGATGAATTAAGAACAGTAGTACTCACTATCTATGAGCAACTGAATAAACTCGATTTTAATGCACAAGCCTGTAATATTATATTGGCTGATAAAACCACTGGTGACCGGGAGTTCTGGGTGTCAGGGTTTACTCAGGACATGTATCTTGAAAGCTATAAAGTGCCTTATATCAATCATCCTTATGTGAATGACCAGTTGAATGCATGGAAGCAAGGTGAGCAGTACAATGTAATTGAGTATAGTGGGCAGCTGAAGAAGGATTTTGACAAAATCTTTTTTACTGAAACAGACTTTATAAATGTTCCTGCCGATGCCAAAAGAATGATGATCGAGACGCCATCCGTAACGTTCTCAACTGCCTTCTTCAGCCATGGTTCAATACAGGCTCTTGGCAGTAGCCCACTTTCAACAGAAAATGCTGACATTCTTAAACGCTTCGCAAAAGTTTTTGAACAGACCTATACCCGTTTTCTCGATCTGCAAAAAGCAGAAGCACAGACAAGAGAAGCGCAGATTGAATTAGGATTGGAAAGAGTAAGAGCAAGAGCCATGGCGATGCAAAACTCCGATGAGCTGAAAGAACTGATCGGAACGGTATTTACTGAATTAACAAAACTTGATCTTGCACTCACCCGTTGCATCATCTGGGTTTTCGAACCGGCAACCAATGCAGCAAGATGGTGGATGGCGAATAGTGAAGAGCCATCCAACCCCATGAGTTTTTATATAAAATACCATAAACATCCTGCTTACCTCACTTTTGTACAGGAATGGAAAAAGCAGAACGCAAAATTTGTTTATGATCTCGTCGGTGCTGATAAAATTACCTGGGATGAAATACTGTTTAATGAAACAGAATTAAAACAACTTCCCGATGTTGTAAAAGATGGTATGCGGGCACCCGAAAGAGTTTTATTGTCGGCATCCTTTAACAACTTTGGTGGTATCAATGTAGCAAGTCTTGAACGATTATCAGATGAACATTTTGATATACTGCTTCGCTTTGCAAAAGTTTTCGATCTCACTTATACCCGTTTCAATGATTTAAAAAAAGCAGAAGCACAAGCCAGAGAAGCACAGATAGAACTAGGACTGGAAAGAGTAAGAGCAAGGGCAATGGCGATGCAAAAGTCTGAGGAGTTGTCTGAATTAGTCGATACTGTTTTTAAAGAATTAACCAAACTTGACTTTGCATTAAACTGGTGTATTATCAATATTATTGATGCACCATCATTAACAAATATGGTTTGGGCGGCAAATCCTGAAACAAACAAGCCACCTGAATCGTACCTGATGAGATTTGAAGATTATCCTTTTCATCATTCTATGCTGAAAGG
>JANMFO010000021.1:0-7566 GCA_031374245.1 Chitinophagaceae bacterium
AAAGAAATGATTTTCTGTGAGATTGCTTACTCCGAAGGAGTAAAACATGCATTTCTCCGGGTAAAACCCGGAGAAATAAAACGAAAAATGTATTGAGAACCCTGTAAAGGTTCAACAATTGGAAAAATAGCCGTAAGTGAAATATGAATGTTGTGAGAGTAGTCGAAAATGCTCAGTAGAATTACAAAAGTACAAGAGTGCGACGCAACGGAGGTTGATAGTAGTACTAAAGCCTGGCAAATAAATAAAATAATTCATTGCGAAACATGCTAAGTAGAGTTGCTGATTCTGTTTTTTGGATGGCCCGATATATGGAACGTACCAACGGGACGCTAAGGTTACTTCGTACCAACTACATTTCATCGCAGGATGAAGTGAAGGATTTTAGCTGGCAACCATTACTGGGAACTTATAGTGATGTGACCCCGGAAGAAAAAAAAGCCATCGGAAATGATTCGCCAAAAATTCTGGAACACCTGTTGCTGGATCGTAACAATGGCGCATCGGTTTTTAACAACATCACCCAGGCCAGGGAAAATGCAAGGGCTGTGCAGGATCACATTACCAAAGAAGTGTGGCAATGCCTCAATGATTATTATCACCTGATACGCAATGAAAAAATACAGGCACAGATTAAGCATGGCGATCCGGTATCAGCTGTAGACTCATTAATTGATCATGGTATGCTCTATCATGGCACGGTGGATATTACCATGGCCCGTGGCGAAGCCTTTAACTATTTAAACATTGGAAAATTTTTAGAACGGGGAATTCTTTCATCCGATATGCTGCATATAAAATTGAAGGAATTGGATTACAACCTTCAGCAACGGGTAGAAGTACCGGCATTGCGCTACTTATTATATTCCTTATCCGGCTACGAGTTGTATTTAAAAACACACCGTGGAAATTTTCAGACCGATTTTGTACTGGATCAAATTATTTACAACGAAAATTTTCCGCACTCTATATCGTATTGTCTTAAACAATTGTTACGCTATTTCGAAAGGTTAGAAACAGAAAGCCTGCCGGAGAGTTATAAGGAATTGGAATTTTTAATAGGCCGCTCTATGAATAATGTACGCTACAGTAATGTAAAACCATCCGACAGTAAAGGGCTGCAGGATTTTTTATTACATACCCGCAGCGAACTTTTTGGAATAGCCGCCGCCTTCAATCAATATTATTTTGGCAATTCCTGAATTGCCGCAACTTTGCACCCATGCTTAAGTACCGTATTAAACATATAACCCGATACAGCTATCCCGCCCAGGTAATTGACAGTGCCAACCAGGTTATGCTTTTTCCACTGGATGATGCACAGCAGGAAGTATTGAAACACGACCTGATTATTACCCAACGACCCTCTGTTGAAATTTTTACTGATTACTTTGGTAATAAGATTGGAATTTTTTCCCTCATCAAACCCCATAGAGAATTGATGATAGAGTCCATCATAGAAGTTTTAATTCATGAAGCCCCGCTACCGGTTAATGATACAGAAGCGGAAACGCAATGGGAGAACCTTACCGTTATCTGTGAGCAATTCCCCTATATGGATTTTATGCTGCTGGAAAATTTTGAAGCAAAGCAGGAAATAACCAATGTGGTTAATTCACTAAGAGATGAAAACATTACCCCTTTTGTTATAGCACAAAAGATGTCGGCCTTTGTATATGATAATTTTGAATACCGAAAAGGTGTAACCAATGTGGAAACACAGGTAGATGAAATATGGAAACTGAAAGCCGGTGTGTGCCAGGATTTTGCTCATGTGCTGTTAGTAATGCTGCGCCTTGTAGGTATTCCGGCACGGTATGTAAGCGGCTATATCTGTCCCAAAAATCATGAGCTGCGTGGCGAAGGTGCCACCCATGCATGGGTGGAAGCTTATATTCCTTTTCACGGATGGTTGGGTTTTGATCCTACTAATAATTGCATTACCAGCGACCGCCATGTACGCCTCGCCATTGGCCGAAGCTTTACTGATTGCACTCCCGTAAAAGGAACATACAAAGGTTCTTCAGAACATAAACTGGAAGTGTCAGTAACTATTGAAAACGGTTCTCCAAAAACAGAAGAAGATACCCTCGCACCTGTATTTACTTACCAGGTACATAATCCCGGTGTTTCTTCTACTGATAATTCTTACAGAAGATTTATGGAGATACAACAGCAGCAGTAAAAATTTGTTAGTCAGCTGAAGTATCAGAGATGGGTACACAAATATTACTACATTTGAAAAAAGACTACTCATGTATCAAACATTGCTTACCTCGCTGGAACATGGCATCTGTACCATCACCATCAATCGTCCGGATAAACTCAATGCTTTAAACAAAAATGTATTTGACGAACTGAATAAAGTATTGGATGTAGTGCAGGGCCATGTGGAAATTAAGTCAGTTATCATTACCGGTGCAGGGCCAAAGGCATTTGTAGCAGGTGCAGATATATCAGAGTTCGGTGGGCTTAATAAAGACGAAGCAATGGCCCTTGCCAAAAGAGGTCAGGATACATTTGTAAGAATTGAAAATTCTCCCAAGCCGATTGTTGCAGCCGTTAATGGTTTTGCACTCGGCGGTGGTTGTGAGCTGGCGATGAGTTGCCACTTTCGTGTTGCTTCGGAAAATGCAAAGTTTGGACAGCCGGAAGTAAATCTTGGTTTGATACCCGGCTATGGCGGCACACAAAGGTTAGTACAATTGATTGGAAAAGGCAAAGCAATGGAACTGCTGATGTCTGCCCACATGATTGATGCGAATGAAGCCAAACAACTTGGTTTGGTAAATTATGTGACTACTGCCGAAACATTACTGGAACATACTATAAAGATCCTAACTGTTATTAATTCTAAAGCTCCACTGGCTGTAGCTGCCTGCATCAAAGCAGCCAATGCTGTATTTGATGAAACCAAAGACGGTTATGCGGTGGAGATTGAGGAATTCGGTAATGCCTTTGCTACTGAAGACATGAAAGAAGGCACTACAGCATTTTTAGAAAAAAGGAAAGCAAATTTTACCGGTAAATAAATCTTACTTAAAAAATTCATCCGAAAACACACGGATTATTTTTACAAACCGGCTCCGGTAATAATCTCCAAGGACTGTAATCACCACCCCTTTTGCATTTCCGGATGTGGAATGAATAAATTGGAGTTTATTACCGCTGGCACTTTCAACTATGCCCATATGTCCAACGATGCGGATGGTGCTATCGGTTCCGGTAAATAAAATTAAATCTCCGGGTTTGGCTTTTTCGATGGCTATCTTTTTACCAACATTGGTAAAGTCAACAGATGAACGGGGTACTGCAATATTGAAATGATTGAACACATAAGTTATAAACCCGGAACAATCAAACCCCTTTTGGGGATCGGTGGAAGCATACAGGTAAGGAATACCAATAAGTGTTCTGGCAAATGCAACAATCGAATCCGGATTAACTGTTTCGCTGATTATTTTCCCGCTGACTGCTTCCGGTATTACTTCACCAGATCGAATTATAGTGGTATCGTTAACAGGTGTAGCTATTGTCGCTGTATCTTCTGATAATTTTTGAAGATCATGATTTTCTATATTGGTACAGCCTGCCAAAGCCATCACAACAGGTATAGAAAAAACCACAATGCCTGATACTGATAGATTCATTTTTAAAAAATTATCTCTCAATCAAGTTCTCATCAATTAAATAAGCCCCTATTCCACTTATATTGTCATTGCCTGCTGCATCATCAAGATAAACCCTGAAAGAAGTAATAGTGACAGCAGGAAATGTAAGTATCCGTTTTCTGCCTATACTGGTTCCTTGTATTTCACCAATTGGCACTTTATTGTCTTTGTATAAAAAGATGGTGAAACGGCGGATGCTTTGCCCAAGGTGTATGGCTTCCCGCAACACAATGCAATTTATTTTGACGGGCTGTTTCATTTCTACAATGAAGTTTTGAAGATTGATACCATACGTAGATGGAGTGTTGTTAACACCACGGATAACCAATGATTTTTGCGAAAAATCTTTCTGGCTGAATTCATAATACGTATCAGCCTTCTTCAATACGTTATTGGCAAAACTTTCGGCTCTTACTTTTCTAAACCCAACCAATGCAGCGGAATCATTTTCATGAATCAATCCCCGTTCATCGGGTGGTACGTTCAATAAAAGATTAGCCCCTCTTCCTACTGATTTTAAATACAACTCAAATAATTCGTTTGGACTTTTTACTTTATCATTTTCATTGGCGTGGTAAAACCAACCCGGTCGTATACTTACATCACACTCTGCCGGTATCCATTGTTTACCATAATAATTACCATGATTTAATGTATCCATTTCCGGTGAACCAAAACCCCTTTTAAATCCGGCAGTATCTAAAAAATTCCAATTAGGATCTCCTGCTATACCTTTTTCATTTCCCATCCAGCGGATATCGGGACCAATATCGCTGAACACAACTGTTTTTGGAGATAATTGCCGGACTGTATTTTCAAACCTTCTCCAATCATATAGTTGTTTCTTTCCGTTTGGGCCTTCACCATTCGCACCATCCCACCACAGTTCCCAGATGGGTCCATAGTTTTGAAAAATCTCTTTCATCATTCCTACAAATACATCATTGTATTTTTCCGTTCCATAGTCAGGATGGTTTCTATCCCACGGAGAAATATATACTCCGAATTTTAAACCAACCTCTTTGCAGGCCTGCGATAATTCTTTCAAAACATCTCCTTTACCATCTTTCCATTTACTTTCCTGTACTGTATGTTTTGAAAACTTACTGGGCCACAGGCAAAACCCGTCGTGATGTTTGGCCGTTATAATAATTCCCTTTGCACCAGATGCTTTTGCCACACGGCACCATTGGCGGCAATCTAATGCAGTAGGGTTGAAGATATCTTCTGGTTCATCCCCATGTCCCCATTCTTTATCGGTAAAGGTGTTGGGCCCGAAATGTGCAAAGAGATAAAACTCTTTTTCATGCCAGGCCAATTGCTCCTTAGTGGGTAACGGAGATAATTTTATTTTTTGTGCATGGATATGAACTGTTGTTAAAACTAAAACAGTAACTAAACACTTTTTCATTTTCGCATTTTAAAAAGGTACAGAATTTCATCCGCTATCGGATGCTTTGCTTCGTATGTATATCCCAACAACTTGGCTATCGTTTGTGCAATCTGTTGCTGGTATAATTGCATGTCTGATTTTAATTCGCCTCTTGCCGGAGCGTCAGGTCCTATGGCCGCAACCCATATTTCATGTGAATCCTGAATTTTATTACCGTGACTTGTCCATTCGTCTTTATTAATATCGCCCCTGCCATGGTCAGTTGTAATCAGCAGGGTAGTTTTATTTTTATACTGCGGATCACTTTGAACAAATTTCCAGATGTCTTTTAGCCAGGCATCTACCTGGTGGCCCGCATCCAGGTAAGATCGGTACTGACCTGCATGTGCCCATTCATCCGTTTCACCATAAGCTATGTACAGCACTCTTGGTTTTTTAGATTTCAAATATTCAAAAGCAGCATGATGGGTAAATACATCAAGGCACTCGGCTTCGCCCCATGGCCGGTAAGAGTCCTGCAACATTTTAGTAATGAGTTTCTGCTGCACAGTGAGGTTTTTCCCTGATACAGTATCAAATGCACTAATGACCGGGATACCACTTCTTTTCTCATTCAATATTCTGTCAAAAGCATCCCATGCACCAAAAGCTGCTACCTTGCCTTTTAGTTTTGGTTGTTTATTCAAAAACTCCAGCACTGTCATATTCGGATTAGGGTCATAGCTGTTACTATTAATAGCAGTATCAGCATAGCCCGTCATAATTTCGCTATAGCCCGGATAACTGAACCAGTAAGGATTAGCATTGTCTACTTTGCTGCCTGCTGTTCTGTTACCAAATAATTGCCCGTGATTAATTACTGTACTCCATAAGAATGGCATCAGTTTTTTTCTTCGCTCAGTTTCATCATTACTCCAGTAGGTAGAATATATATAGCTGCTATCGCCCTGGTTATACTTACTGTTGTTGGCAATGGAAGAATCCATTCCTTTAAAAAAATCCTGCCAGCGAAAACCATCGGTTGTAATGATGATGATATTCTCCGTTTTATTCTGAGCCTTTAAAGCATAATTAAAAAGAACAAAAAATACAATTATTATTTTCTTCATAAAGAGTACTTGCGTTAAAACATTAATGATACAAAATTGAGGATGAAAGCTCTTCCTTTTTACCAGCCTCCGGTTGCATGAGTACTTTAAGATCATTACCTCCGGCAGCATCATAATACACCACTTTTATTTTATGATAGCCTTTTCTTAATGCAGTCTTACCGCTTTTTTCTACCACACCATGATTGCCATCATTATTTACAACCTCAATATTATCTATAAACAGTTTACTGCCATCATCAGATGCGGTAAAAAAAGTATAAAGTCCGTCCTTATTGATTTTGATATATCCTGAAAACTCAAAGGCGAATTTATCTTTTCGTTGCTTTTTTGCCAGCGAAATTATTTCAATAATACCTTCTGCCGCAGGTGCGGCGGTAAAAGGGTCAATAAGATTGAAGTTTCGTTCGGGTTGATAATACTTATAGCTTATTCCCGGCTTTGGGTTACCGGCATTAATTGCATTCATCCAATCATATTTAATTACTTTCTTTTCTGTTATTCCACTGGGTAAGCTACCAGCCAGGTAAGCTTTTGCTTTTATAATTCCTGTTGCGGTAATCGTAAATGGCTTTGTATATAATGCAGAATTCAATGACGGCTCCGTTCCATCGGTAGTGTATCGTATAGCTTCATTTCCGGCTGCTTTTAATGATACTATTGGTTCTCTTTGGTTAGCTGCATAATCAGTTTTAATTTCCGGTTTCTTTGAAAACATCCCATAATTATTAATCTTAACCACATACGCATATGGTGCTTTCATTTTATTGGGATCATAGTCTGGCAAGTTGATGATCACATTATCTACTTCCTGTTTCCAGGGAATGCTGGCATTGGTGGATAAAAAATTTATTGTTGTGCCTGCAGGTAACACAACATCTTTCAAAACTAATTTTTTATCCGATGGGTATTTTGGAAAGATGGCATACAAAGAATTGGTGCTGGCATTATAAGTATAGAAAATTTCCTTTACGGCATACCCCGGATCAGGGTCTACCGTCAACTTCAGCATCAGGTCGCCGCCGGTTTTCCAATCTTCAGCAGCAAGATCGTTTTTAAATTTATAATCTCTGCGTCCTTCACCCCATTGCGATGGCGTTTTCCATCTGCTGGTTCCATAAATCGCTTCCCCATTTATCTGCATCCAATCTCCTATTTCCAGCAGACGTTCCTGCATGATAGGGGGAATTTTTCCATGTTCATCCGGGCCAATATCCAATAAAAAATTTCCACCCCGACTTACTTTATCGATCAATGCTATAACGAGTGACTGCGTGGAATTATAATCCCATGCATCTTCTTCCCGGTTGTATCCATAACTGAACCCCATTCCCCTGCTTTCTTCCCAATCATGATCTTCAAAGTCAAGATCCGGCTGGTACTCTGGTGTATA
>JANMFO010000026.1:0-1726 GCA_031374245.1 Chitinophagaceae bacterium
GGTAGCGTAACTTCTTTACAAATCAGCCGTGCTATCCGTGAGCAAAAAGGGTATGAGATTGATCGTAAAAAAATCTCTTTGCCTGATGAAGTAAAAGAAATCGGTACTTACAAAGCCACTATTGATTTTGGTAATGGCAAGAGTACTGAAGTTGAATTTGAAGTAGTAGCTGAATAAGCTAACAACAATATTAGAGTTGTAAAAAAGTTGCCCCAAGGGCAACTTTTTTATTGTCCATATTCAAAATCTGGGGCAATAAAATCCCCAAAACTCTTACTGCTTTTCTCCTTTCCCGTTATAAAGTTGATTGGTATATGTTTTGAAGTTACTCTTTCGCAATTCCCAATCCTTTGAATCCCCGCTAGAATATATCCTGTGAGTAACATAATCTATTTACTCATTTAAACTTTTAAAACATGAAGCCTATTTACACTACGAGGGCAATTGCTTTCCTATTTATTTTATTTCCACTATTAAGTTCGTCTCAACAGCCAACAACAGTTGTAAATTCATCCAACTGTAATTTTACCTACACTTTTAATACTACGGACGAAGGTTTTAGCTCTCCCAGTATCTATTCCGATGCTAATGATTTTGGATTATTCTGGAACGGAGCAAATTTATCTGAAACAACGGGAGCAAATTTCAGTAACAGAACAGCCAGCACCATTTCAGGAATATTTATGAATACTGAAAGTGTGAGAACTACCGTAGGTTTTGATTATACTGTACCGGCAGGAACAGAATATCGTATCAGAATTATCAGTGGAGTATTCAGTCCGCCATTGGAAATATTAGCTTCAACGGCTAATGGGCCAATCTGGTCTGCATTCCCTTCCACTTCAGGTTCACTTTGTCTTGAACTGCAAGATGCAGACTTACCAGTAACGGGGCAAATCCGGTATGAGATTAGTTTCAGAACAATTAATCCTGGGGTTATTATGATCGATAATTTCAGAAAAGCTACCCAAAACATTCCATTGCCCGTAACATTCTTAGGATTTATTGCCAGGGAAATGAATGATGGTTCACATAAACTATTGTGGAATGTAGATGAAGAAATTAATGTAAGAGGATATGAAGTTGAAAGTAGTAATGATGGTATAAACTTTATAAAAATTGGATATGTTCCAGCAAGTTCTAAAAGCAATTATTCGTTTATAATAAATGAATCTATTAAAGGAATAAAATACTTCAGAGTTAGAAATATAGATATAGATAATAGATTTAAATACACGGGTGTAATTAGAATTCAAAATACCAGCGAATTATCAAACATAAAATTATACCCGGTTCCTGCCACTGATATTCTTTATCTCGAACACAAAAAACAAAATGAAAGAGCCGCTATATCCGTTATAAATATGGATGGAAAAACTTTAATTCAAACGTATTCCCAGCCTGGCAGTTATCAAACTTCAATATACGTAAATCAACTTCCTGCAGGTATATATATGATTAAATACGACAATGGAAAGGGTTCCCTAGAGACTTCAAGATTTATAAAAAACTAGTACTAAGAACTATAGAGGTGCCAATATGGGCGGTAAATAATGATATATTATGTTAAAAACCAATTATTTACATCGAATTATTTATCAACATTTAAAATTCATTAAAAGTTGGTAAATAATTCGTTATTTTGTTTTGCATTTGGTGCTCTTTCAGTTTCACAAGTCCTGAACGTTTCGAAATAACGTAGAATGTTCATTGGTCCCTGTTAGCT
>JANMFO010000042.1:0-4233 GCA_031374245.1 Chitinophagaceae bacterium
GTCAGCCATCAGTTCATCAATCACTACATCATACCTGTTTTGTGCAAACAGATAAACAGGCAACATGCATATAACTATAAGGTAGAATTTCTTCATTGCTGCCAAGTTAAACTAACGATTGTTACAAAAACAATATTGGTAAAATTATTCATTATTATTTTGTGTGATAACGTTGCAGGCTTACTTTTGCGCCAGCAATGATAACAATGAAACATACAAAACGCACAAAGAAACATTCCTGAGGGAAGGTTTGCAGCGTTATGTATGTAGCAACATAAAAGTTTAGCAGGCCTTCCACACCGGAAGGCCTGTTTTTTTGTCTGATCATCCCGGTCTGACAAAAAAGGATTCGTCTGACGGAGACCGTCAGACGACCAAACCAAATTTTATAATTAAAAAACTTCATCCTCAGAGATGAAGACGGGGGGACAAAAAATGAAAGTTGCAGTTGTAGGCGCCACAGGACTAGTCGGCACTAAAATGTTACAGGTATTAACCGAGAGAAATTTCCCGGTTACGGAATTAATTCCGGTAGCATCAGAAAGGTCAGTAGGTAAAGAAGTAGAGTTTAAGGGGAAAAAGTATAAGGTTGTTAGCATGGCTGATGGTATTGCTGCTAAACCTGCGGTAGCTATTTTTTCTGCAGGTGGTAGTACATCACTGGAGTGGGCGCCAAAGTTTGCGGAAGCGGGTATAAAAGTGATTGACAACAGCAGTGCCTGGAGAATGGATCCTACTAAAAAATTAGTAGTACCGGAAGTAAATGCAGATGCACTGACTTCGGATGATTATATAATTGCAAACCCAAACTGTTCTACTATACAAATGGTAGTGGCATTGCAACCATTGCATACAAAATATAAAATAAAAAGAGTGGTGGTAAGTACGTACCAGAGTGTAACGGGTACGGGTAAAAAAGCAGTTGACCAGTTATTCAATGAAAGAAAAGGCGTACATGGTGAAATGGCGTATAAATACCAGATTGATTTGAATGTAATTCCACAGATTGATGTGTTCCTTGATAATGGCTATACTAAAGAAGAAATGAAAATGGTGAAAGAAACTTGTAAGATTATGCAGGATGATAATATAAAAGTTACAGCTACCACGGTTCGCATACCGGTAGTGGGTGGCCATAGTGAAAGTTTGAATGTAGAATTTGAAAATGAATTTATCCTGAGCGAAGTAAAGGATCTGCTTTCAGCTGCACCCGGGATAGTTGTACAAAATGATGATGCCGCACAATTTTATCCTATGCCATTATGGGCACATGAAAAAGATGAAGTGTTTGTAGGAAGACTTCGCCGGGATGAAACACAGCCAAAGACTTTGAATATGTGGGTGGTTAGTGATAATCTTAGAAAAGGAGCAGCAACAAATGCAGTGCAGATAGCAGAGTACCTGTTATCAAAAAATATGCTCTGATTTTATTCCATACTATTATTAATAAACTCAATCAACGGTTGCAGTGCTTCAAAAGCTGCAACCGTTTTTTTTACAAGGTCTTTTGAGGTCAGGTCGGCATCGCTAAAGAAAGATATTGCTACAAAACTTTTCAATTTCAGATAAGCAGCAGCAGGATTATCCGGTTCATATCCTTTGGGTACACGGCTGAGTAAAAATTCAGCACTTCTGTCCAGATCGCCATATACCGATTTAAATTTCTTAACACCAATTATATTTTTAAATTCAGCAAAATTGTAATCGATTTCCTGTCGTACTTTCTTCAGCTCATTTGGTTCTGGCATCCAGATGCCACCACCTGCAAAATTTCTGTCCGGCTGAACCTGGAAATAATAACCGGCCGAGTTCTCTGCCTTTCTTCCACTTTTATTAATGCTGGCACCGAAGTTTGATTTGTACGGCGATTTATCTTTTGCAAAACGAACATCTCTGTTGATGCGGAACAGGCAATCTTTCGCAACAATATTTTTTATTGACGCATCTTTTTTGGCGAGCTGGTCAATCACTTTCTGAATAAAGCCGGCAAAATCGGCTTTAGCATCTTCGTATACTTTCCTGTTTTTTTCAAACCAGGGCTTGTTGTTATTTTTTTTTAAAGCTTTTAAAAACTTGATTGTTGATACTTGTAACATGATTTCTATTTATGCTGTAACTAATTTTATTTATCAATCATTTGCAAAAACTCGGCTTCTGAAATTATTTTTACTGAGTTTATTTTTTTTGCTTTCTCTAATTTACTGCCTGCATCTTCTCCCACCACTAAGTAATTTAATTTGGTACTTACGCCACTCAGAATTTGTCCGCCATTTTCTTCAGCCATTGCTTCCGCATCACTTCTTTTTAGTGTAGGCAATGTACCGGTAAATAAAAAAGTAACACCAGTAAGATTACCTGCGGCAGTCAGTTGTTTCTTTTCGTTCTTTAATTGAAGACCTAGTTTTTCCAGGTGCTCCAGCATTTCAATATTGCTTTTATTACTGAAGAAATGGTGGATGCTGCCAGCAACTTTTGGTCCAACATCTTCTAAGTTCTGCAAATCTTCTAACGAGAATTTTTTAAAATCAAGTAAATGATTAACGGCTTGTGCCAATGTCTTAGCGGTTGTTTCACCAACAAAACGGATACCAAGTGCATATATCAACCGGTGTAATGGCTGTTGCCTTGATTTTTCAATTGCCGATTTTAAATTATCAATGGATTTTTCTTTGAAGCCTTCCTGTTTTGCAATTTCAGTAAAGTCTAATTTATATACACCGGGAATATCTTTCAGTAACCCCAGATCATAAAATTTGCGGACGTTAGCATCGCCAAAGCCACGGATGTCCATCGCATCTTTACTTACAAAATGAATAATGCGTTCCACTACCTGTGCCGGGCATTCAATATTAATACAACGCCATACAGCTTCTTCTTCTTCCTTGAATAATTTGCTTTTGCAAACAGGGCAGGTAGTTGGGAAAACAATTTTCTTTTCTTTACCTGTTCTTGTATCGGGTAATGATTTTACAATCTGCGGAATTACATCTCCTGCTCTTTCAATCAATACGGCATCTCCGATACGTAAATCTTTTTCTTTGATATATTCTTCATTATGAACTGAAATGCTGCTGACGGTAACACCACCAATAGCTACTGGTTCTAATTTCGCAACCGGTGTAACAGCACCCGTTCTTCCTACCTGGTATTCTACATCAAGTAACTTAGTTGTTGCTTGACGGGCTTTAAATTTATAAGCAATAGCCCAGCGGGGATGATGGGAAGTCATACCCAATTTATCCTGCAAAGCAAAGTCATTCACTTTTATTACCATGCCATCTATTTCATAGGGCAGGTCATCTCTTTTTACTTCAAAGTCGTTACAATATTTTATAACGCCTTGAATTCCTTTAAATACTTTTTTCTCTTTCTCCGGGCTGCGAAAACCAAGCTCCCATAGCATGGCTAATGAACCGGAGTGTGTGGTTAACTCTGGTGGCACTTTCTTCCCTTTCACCAAAGAATAATAACTAACATGATAAACAAAAGCTTCTAAGTTTCTTTTTGCTGCTTCTGCGGAATCTTTTATGCGCAATGTTCCTGCGGCAGCATTGCGGGGGTTAGCCAATGGAGCAAGACCTTGTTCAATCAATTGCTCATTATATTTAGCAAAATTGTTTTTATTAATAAGCACCTCGCCTCTTATTTCTACTTGTTGCAAACCATAATCAGAAAATTTGGCTGACAAAGGGATAGAACGGATTTGTTTGATATTAGTCGTTACTTCATCACCTTCTACTCCATCACCCCTTGTAGCACCACGGGTAAGTAAATCATTTTCATAAATGACAGAAATACTTCCGCCATCAAATTTTGGTTCTACACAATATTCTATTTCGGTGAGGCCTGTTAGCTCTCTTGCCTTTCTGTCAAAATCATTAAGGTCATCACTATTGTAAGAATTATCCAGCGAGAGCATAGGCACAAGATGCTGGGCAGTTGGAAAATCTTTGGTCAATCCCTTTGCCACCCGTTGAGTAGGTGAATCGGCAGTAATCAACTTAGGATTTTCCTTTTCAATTTTTTCTAAAGCTTTGAATAACTGGTCGTATTCGTAATCTGCTATCAGGGGTTCATTTAATATATAATAACGATACTCATGAAACCGAAGGATGTTTCTAAGTTCCTCTATTTCATTTTTATTGATAGAACCGGCACCCTGCTTTTTAAAAAGGGCCGTGGTCAATTTTTGCAGTTGCCGGGTCGTTTCTTGAGAATACATAGCGAGTTTTG
>JANMFO010000045.1:0-6429 GCA_031374245.1 Chitinophagaceae bacterium
GTGGAGTTCTGAAACTTTCGGTTTGTCTGCTAAAGCTTTGCCAAAGCAGGTCGTCTTTGTTATAAATAAATTGTCGGAGTACAGACCCGTCAATAGACTACGGGTTTAATGGAAGTAAGAAAATATTCGTAAATGGTGGAAATGCAGGATTAGTGGCTAATCTTTATTGGCCAATTGTCCGCAAGCGGCATCTATATCTTTTCCCCTGCTTCTTCTTAGCCTTGCATTTACCCGGTTCTTACTCAGGTAATCGATAAAGGCTTCCACCTTATCTTCTTCGGGCTTTTCAAACTTAGCCAGGGCAATAGGATTGTATTCTATAATATTAATAAGGTCGGCAGGTACCTGGCGGTAAAGTTTGATTAACTCATCCGCATCTTTAATAGAATCATTAAAATTTTTGAATAATATATATTCAAAGGTGATTTCATTTTCTGTTTGCTTGTAGAAATAATTTAATGCATCAACCAACGACTGAATATTATTACTGTCATTGATTGGCATTATCTCATGTCGCTTTGCATCATTCGCTGCATGTAATGATAAAGCCAGTTTGAATTTTACTTTATCATCCCCCAACTGCCGTATTCCTTTTGCCACACCAGCAGTAGAAACGGTTATACGTTTAGGACTCATTGCCATTCCATCAGTGGAAGTGATGCGTTCAATGGCTTTTAATACATTTTTATAATTCAGTAAGGGTTCACCCATGCCCATAAAAACAATATTGCTCAGTTTTTTCTGGCTGGTATTTTCACATTGATTATTAATCAAAGCTACCTGGTCATATATCTCATCAAAATCAAGGTTTCTTTTCCTGTCCATATAACCGGTGGCACAAAACTTACAACTAAGCGAACATCCGATTTGAGATGATACACAGGCGGTATATCTTGTAGCTGTAGGAATTAGTACCCCTTCTATTAAATGGCCATCATGTGTTTTAAAACGGGATTTTATAGTCCCATCATCGCTGTGCTGCACCGTATCGATTGTTAATCCGGGAAGTGTGAAATCTTCTTTTAGTTTCAGGCGCAGGTCTTTGCTGATGTTCGTCATTTCATCAAAACTCTGTACCGGTTTCAGCCAGAGCCATTCATACACCTGGTTGGCCCGGAATTTTTTTTCACCAATACCTTCAAAGTATTGTTCAATATCTGCCTTGCTTAAATGCCTTATGTTATTATCAACTGCCTGTTTTGCCATGGGGCAAAGATACTAAACCTCAGACCGGCTTAGGGTAAATGCCGAATCTGCTATCTTGCAGCCAATTAAGTAATATATGAAACCTGTATATATAATAGATATAGTAAGAACGCCGGTTGGAAAATATGGAGGCGCATTGGCCGCTATCCGTCCTGATGATTTGCTGGCACATGCTATCAAATCATTATTACAAAGAAATGAAAACGTAGATGTAAATGCAATTGAAGAAGTAATAGCCGGTGATGCTAACCAGGCAGGGGAAGATAACCGCAATGTGGCCCGGATGGCGGCATTACTGGCAGGGTTGCCGGTAACAGTTGCTGCTAATACAGTGAACCGTTTATGTGCTTCAGGTCTGCAAGCAATAATGGATGCGGCGAGACAAGTAATGTGTGGTGATGCGGAATTAATTATTGCCAGCGGTGTTGAAAGCATGACAAGAGCACCCTTTGTAATGCCAAAAGCTACTGAAGCATTTCAACGCAATCCAGAAGTATATGATACAACACTTGGCTGGCGGTTTATCAATAAAAAGTTATCAGCAATGTATCATCCGTATACAATGGGTGAAACAGCTGAGAATGTAGCGAAGCAATGGAATATTTCCAGAGAAGAGCAAGATGCCTTTGCTGTTCAATCACAACAAAAATATTTCGCCGCTAAGAACTTTAATAAATGGGAAGATGAAATAGCAGCGGTAGAATTTAATAATAACGGTTTGATAAGCTGGTTTGTAAACGATGAACATCCCCGGCAAACTACAATTGAAAAATTAGCCACATTAAAACCTGCTTTTGCAAAAGAAGGAACAGTAACGGCGGGCAATTCTTCCGGCATTAATGATGGTGCAGCAGCCATGTTGCTGGCCAGTGAAGAAGCGGTAAAAAAATATGGGTTGGTGCCAATGGCAAAAATAGTTTCCATGGCTGTAGCCGGGGTAGACCCTGCTATTATGGGCATAGGTCCGGTGCCAGCCACAAAAAAGGCATTGCAAAGAGCAGGATTGAAAGTTAGTGACCTGGAATTGATTGAATTAAATGAAGCATTTGCTTCGCAATCCATTGCCTGCATCCGGGAGTTGGAACTTGATACAAATAAAGTAAATGTAAATGGTGGTGCAATAGCCATTGGTCATCCATTGGGATGTAGTGGAGTTCGCATTTCCGCCACCTTACTGCATGAAATGAAGAAAAGGCAGTCAAAATATGGGCTGGCTACCATGTGTGTTGGTGTGGGGCAGGGAGCGGCTGTTATCTATGAAAATTTATAAACAAATAATTTGCGGCAATCTTTTTTATTTTATCTTTCTGAAAATTAAAAAAATTATACCATGAAGAAGCTCCTTTTATCCCTGCTTGTAATAGTTAGTTTTTATGCTGTTAATGCACAGGGGGATACGGTGTTACAGAAATATACCGGTAAGTTTAAATTTCCTGATGGAAGCCCTGTTACGGAAATCAATTTTACCGTTGAAAACGGAGTGTTAATGGGAGCCTCGGCTATGGGAAGCTCTGAATTCAAAAAAACGGATACAGAAAACGTATTTGAAATTGTAGCGTATGGTGGCACAGCCACTTTTAAAAAAAATGCTGAAGGTAAAATAACAAGTGTACAGATATTGGTAGGAGATATAAATATGGAGGGTACAAAAACAGAAGGTATTCTTGTTAAAGACAATACGGGATTTTCAGCGTATAAAGTTCTACATATTTAATATTTTGGTAATCAATCGACTAAAAAATCTATTGCTGGCTAATTGATGGTTTTATACTATTCCAATTGCCGCTTATATTTTTTTTTTACTTCAATACACTTCCTCCTTATTTTCGTGCAGCAAATATTAACAATTGGTTGTCTTTTCAACTGGTTATTATAATTTTCGTGACAATAATATCATTTAATTCTACTGTATATTATTGTTGTTAAGGCTTAATCTGTTTTATAAAAAAAACTAAACACATGAGAAAACTGCTCACTGCTTTGGCAGCTGTATTATTCTTTTCTGTACAGCTGTTCGCTCAAAAAATTATTACTGGTAGGGTGACGGATGACAAAGGGGCACCTATTGCAAATGCATCAGTAGTGGTAAAAGGTACCCGTGTTGGTACAGTTACCAAGGCCGATGGAACCTTTTCCATATCGGTTACCGAAAACGCAAAAACCTTAGTTATTTCATCGGTGGACATGTTGCAACAGGAAATGGCTATTGGTTCCCAATCATCGATGAACATTTCTTTGAAGGCTGATGACAAATCGCTACAGGAAGTAGTGGTTACTGGTTATCAAACGGTAAGAAAAAAAGATGTTGCATCAGCGATATCCAAAATCAGTGCCGCTGATATCGATAATTTACCTATACCAAACTTTGCACAAGCTATGCAGGGTCGTGCCGCTGGTGTTGCTGTTTCTGCTGCAAATGGTATTCCTGGTGGTGCACTTAGTGTGGTAATTCGGGGCGTAGGTTCTATTAGTGCAGGAACTGTACCATTATATGTTGTTGATGGTATTCAGTTGAATACAGGAACCGGTTCTATTAATACCGCTAACAACCCGCTTAACTTTTTAAATCCGGATGATATAGAATCAATAGAAATATTGAAAGATGCAGCAGCGGCTTCTATATATGGTGCAAGAGCCGCTAATGGAGTAGTTCTTGTTACTACAAAGAGGGGTAAGGTTGGTAAAACAAAATTTAATTTTAATACATACATTGGTCAGTCTTCTCCGCTTAAACTTTTGGAAACGCTTACTACTCAGGAGTGGCTTGAATTAAGAACTGAAGCCAATAGAAATGCGGGACAAGATGCTGTAACTGCAAGAAATGGTGCTCTTGGTAATTTTGGTCTTGCCTCTAACCTTACAACAGGGAAGGTGGATAGCCTTCCTACATACGATTGGCAAGATGTGGCCTTTGGAAAAGGAGCAATTTTCAATACAGAATTTTCTATGAATGGAGCAACTCCTAATCTGAATTATTATGTATCCGGTTCTTATTCTAAACAAACTTCATTTATTGCTCCAACAGACTTTCAACGAGGAGCATTATTGTCGAAGCTTAGTTTAAAACTAAGTGATAAAGTAACGATAGATAATTCAATCAGCGTTAGTACTTTTTCACAAAATGCGCCTTATAGTCAGGGGAATACCGGTTTTGGTAATCCGGCATTCTCTTCAAGCCTGATGTTACCGATTAACCCGATTTATAATAATGATGGTACTTACTTTGGAATGCCTGGATCGGGTCAAAACCTAGTGGGGACATTTAACCATAATATAATTGCCGTAGGTAACATTGTAGATTATTTTACCAGAACGAACCAATTTATTGGTAGTGCTTCATTAAATTATAAGCCAACAAAAGATCTTACTCTACGAACCCTGATTGGTATGGATTATAGATTGACACAGGACCATCGTTATCAGGATCCACGGGTTAATGATGCATTTGCAGTAAATGGCCGTTTATCTGAGCAGGTTGACTGGAATACTAATATAATCAGCACTACAACAGCAAATTATAATAAAAAAATTAAAGACGTACATAACATCAATTTACTAGCAGGGGTTGAGTATAGAAGGGATCAAAATCAGTGGTTCCAGGCAGATGGACAAGGATTTCCTAGTTATTTACTCGAATACTTAAGTGCTGCTTCTACGCCTGTCGCAGTTAGCGGACAATGGACAGCTAGCTCAACCTTCTCTCAGTTTGGAAAAGTGGGATATTCTTATTTGAGTAAATATATTTTCAATTACACTATCCGTCGTGATGGTTCAAGCCGTTTCGGTCTTAATAATAAATTTGGTATTTTCCAGTCTGCCCAGGTTGCCTGGAATGTAAAAGAAGAATCATTCCTAAAAAGCTCAAGGGCTGTATCTGATTTAAAATTGAGATATTCATTTGGTCAGGCAGGTAATGACCAAATAGGTAATGTACTTTATGCACAATTGTATAGTGCTACACGTTTATACGGTGGGGGTTCGGGTTTATTCCCAAGTCAATTGGGAAATCCTGATCTTACCTGGGAAACCAGGGAAGAAAGTAATCTTGGTTTGGATTTATCTCTCTTCAAGAACCGGGTTTCTTTAACAGTGGACGCTTATCGTAAAATAAATAAAGATTTATTACTTGCCCGTTCACTCTACAATACAACAGGATTTAGCAGTGTTCAGCAAAATTTAGGTAAAATTGAAAATAAGGGATTAGAAATTCTATTAGCTGTTACTCCTTTTGATCGAGCTTTTAAATGGACATCTTCTTTCAATATCGCCTTCCAGAAAAACAAGGTATTGGATTTATATGATGGGTTACCATTCTTACCAGCTGATGCAAGTATTCGTGTAGGGGAGCCATTAGGTGCTTTCTTCTTACAGGAGTGGGCTGGAGTAAATCCTGCATTGGGTCGTAGCATGTGGTATGATATAAATGGAAATATTACCTATAATCCAGCCGCAGCAGATAGAAAAATAATCGGGACTATTTATCCAAAACAATTTGGCGGTTGGAATAATACCATTTCTTACAAAGGATTTTCGCTGGATGCTTTTTTACAATATGAGTATGGACGTGTAAGACAAGACCAGCAGTTCCTTTTTGCTATGAGAATGACCAGTGCAACATTCAACACATTACAATACGGATATGACACCCGCTGGCGCAAACCAGGTGATATAGTGCCAACACCTCGTCCATTTACTGCTACTGCTGAAACTAATAGTGTAAGCTGGGAAACAGGTACCCGTTACTACTTTAAAACCGATTACATCCGGTTAAAGCAGTTGACACTTGCGTATGATATACCTGCTAACATTTTGAAGAAATATTCTATTGACGGAGTAAAATTTTATGTGCAGGGAGTGAATTTATGGACATATACAAAATGGAAAGGTTATGACCCAGAGTTTACAGGTGCTAACTCAGGTATTATTCCACAAGGAAGAAATACAACTATTGGTGTTCAGGTAAGGTTCTAAATTATTACAGCAAAAAGAAATAGTATGAAAAAAGTAAATTATAAAATTGTATTATTAATTGTCTTTTCAGGAATAGTATTACAATCCTGCAAAAAGCAATTGGATATTCCTTCAAGGAACTCCATTGATGCATCCCTGGCTTTAACTAATAAAGCTGGTATAGAAAATTCAATTAATTCAGTATATTCTATATTGAAAAGAGAATCGCATTATGGAAGGGATTTATTTTCAATACCTGAGGCTATGGCTGAT
>JANMFO010000083.1:0-6160 GCA_031374245.1 Chitinophagaceae bacterium
GTAAGGGAGCAATTGATAGTGTGTGGCAGATAGATACAAAATTAAGGTTTACTGATAAAGCCTATAATATGGGCAATGAATTGTTGCGGATAGTAGCTTATGATTCCACCATGAAAGAAACCGATAAGTTCATTTTTAATTACGGTCAAAAATTAAGAGAAGAATTCAAGACTAATACACCGGGACTGGCTGAACTATTACGGGAGTATTATGTCTACGATTCTTATGATAGAAACAAATTTGCTTTCGGTTCTGTATGGATGCTTTCTATTGGCATTGATGATTATGGAAAAACAAAATGGGAGAATAGTAAATCAGATGCCCGGTCGTATGTTGATTTTTTTAAAAAGCAATATGGCAAAAGCTTACCTGCGGAAGTTGTGAATTCTCTATTTCACGAATACCTGCTTTTGGATGCAACAGCCACAAAGGAAGCAATCATTAATGCAGTAAAAGATATTTCTGCCAAAGCTTCTCCAAACGATTATTTTATTTTCAATTTCAGCGGACAGAGTAATTTGTTTACGACTGATTCTGTTAATTATACTACCTATTTCTTTCCTTACGATGTTATTGGCTATATTTATAAACCTGCTAACAGGGATGCCCGTGATACATCTAATGTGCTGAAGAATCTTATCTCGCTGAATACTCTTCAGGAATTTGTTCAGCTTATTCCTGCCAACAACCAGTTGTTTATTTCAGAAGCAGGCCCGTCTAAAAAATTTAAAACAGAGTTTATTAAAACGTTAATGCAGAATTCATCAACGGTAGCAAGTATTCTTAATAAGAACAGGGTAATTATTGTTCCGAACAAAGCTGGTTTTGATAATGGTTTTTGTTTGGGCAAGTCAATGAACAAAGGTCCTATCAATTATTTTATAACTTCTCTTGAACCAGAATACAACATTTACGATATTTTCAACGAAGATTATAAAGCGGAAAATATTGCATACAGATTAAAGAATACGGCATATAACTGCCAGGCATTTAAGTCTGAATATTTTGATGTGTTTTTCCAGAAAAAATTTCTGCAACAATACAAAGATATTTTTGATGATGGTGACGGGCAAACAAGAGGGTTAAAGCCAAAGGCACAACAATTAAAAGACGCAGTAAGTGGAAATGGAAAACAGTACGCTTTGGTAGTAGGCACAGATAATTACAAAGCAAAAGACTGGAACAAACTGGTGAACCCTGTATATGATGCGATAGAAGTGGCAGATGAACTCAGGAACTCTTACGGGTATGACGTTCGGTTATTAAAAGACCCGCCAATGGATACTATTTATAATGCCATCCGGGAGTACTACCGTACCCTGCAACCAGATGACCAGTTGATTATTTATTTTGCCGGGCATGGCGATTTTGATGAAGAATTACTGGATGATGGCTTTATTGTTTGTTCCGATTCCAAATCAGTTGAAGCAGACCCTGTAAGAAATAGTTATATCCAGCATTCCAAATTGAAGAAGATGATTAATAAAATTCCGGCAAAACAAATTTTGGTGCTGCTGGATATTTGTCATGGAGGTGTGTTTGATGAAAATGTACTTGGTGGCAAACAAAGGAATAATAATACGGAGAATATAGCTAACCGAAATGTATTACAATTTCTGAGAGATAAATCACAGTATAAAATACGCCGTGCCTTATCATCTGTTGGCAAGGATGCCGCTTTTGATGGTAAAGCCGGTAAGCATTCTCCTTTTGCTAATTATTTGCTCCAGGTATTAAGGGCAAAGGGTGGGGGTTCAAATGGTATTGTTACACTGGCTGATGTTTATGCTGTGTTACAAGCAGCAAGTTTAAATGAAACAGCAACCTTGAAAATTTCTCCGCATATGGCGGGCTTTGGTGATAATGATCCTTTGGGTGAATTTATTTTAATTCCTGCTGAACGGAGTAAAGAATAGAAGTGTTTTTATTTAAACTTATCCGGGAAATATTTTTTCAAAAGCGTATTAAACTCAGGTGTATCTCGTATAAAAATCAGGTCATTATCGCTGGTCAGCATAAAATAATTACCAAAGCCAAGCTTCAATGATTTTTCAAGACTTTCCATCGCCCCATCTTTATCTTTTTTCAGTGCTTTGTAGCAGGCATGATGATACCAGGTCAGCACTTCATGCTGTTTATAATTAAATAACTGGTCAAAAAGATAAGTAGTGTTTTCAGTGTTGTCAATCAGGCCGGGAATTCGGATATAGGTATACAGCATAGATAGAAAAGAAAGATACTGCATATTTAATGTATGTGACTTTTCCCTGAATTCATTGAATTCTTCCTGATTGGAGATCTGGTAAGTTTTTCCAAAATATAACTGCAGATTGGTAATCGAACCCTCTGTGGAAGCAGTAGAATGGAGAATGGTTGAATAAAACCGTTTGATGGCATCAGACGGCTTGTTCTCCATCTGTTCAATGACACCCATATTAAATTGGGCAAAAGGATAAGTGCTGTCTTGTGCCAGCACCTGCAGAAAATATTTCCGGGCAGAATCAACCTGGTTGTTGACAAAATAAATATGTCCGATATTATTATCGCAAAGCGAACAATAGCCGTTGAAATATTTTTTGGCCTGGTTATAAAAATATACAGCACTGTCCGGTTTATTGGCCCTGGAATAATATAAACCTTTTGAAAAATTACCCACCATTTTGTTGTTTTCCGATGCTATCATCTGATCAATAAGCACCAGCGATTGCTGTATTTTGTTATTATTCCAGTATAGGTCAGACAACTGAAGTTTGATATTCACATCATCGGGGTATATTTTTAATAAACCTTCAAACAGGTTCTGTGATTTATCAAACTGTTTCAGTTTCGCATAAATTAATCCCAGGGAGAATTTCGCAGATGCATCATTAGGCCGAAGGTCAAGATATCTTTGAAAAACCTGGTTGGCTTTGTCATACTCATAGATAAAAGTATAATGGATTCCCAGGGCAGACAATGCATAAGCAGCATTTGGTTCCAGTTCAGCTGATTCTTCCAGCAACTTAATTGATTCTAAAACAGCAGGCCTCCAACTGATATTATACTCATTCTCACTCAGTGCCCAGGTAAGCGACATAGCATCCATAAAAAGTTTACGGGCCTTCAGGTTACGATACATATAGTGCTGCTCACCCAACAGTCGCAGGCAACTGTCAAGTTCCATTGCAGCATAATAACATTCTTCCCGGCTGGAGTAGCTGGTTCCGCCTCTCAACAACGGTGAAACGATTGAATCAAACCGTTGGTTAAGGGCTGCTGCCAGGTTACGGCGCATTAATGGTGTCAACGGGTTTTCAGCAAATTTTTTTTCAAAAGCCCGGTAATCCAGAAGGGCATTGGTATCCTTTGGCCAGATTAGTTTTTTATCGTTGAGATTCTTTTTGTATGAGAGATAGATTTTTTTTCCGGTTGGGGTCAGTGAGTCAATATATTTTTCCTCTGTGCCTTTTGGATTTACCATGGCAAGTGCCGGGCGGTCTTTGGCTTTCTGAATTTTTAAAGCGGCAAGTACGGAAGGATTTACGTTCACAAAAGATTTACTCAGATCGCCCATTATTAATGGTATCTGTTTGTCTTCACTATAGGTAGCTACATTATCGGTAATGTAACGTTGCAATTCAGAGAAACTCACTTTGCCATCATTGTTTCTGTCTGCAAGTCCTTTCATACCCTCTTCCAATTGTAAAGAAAACAAACCCCGTCCACCTCCCCATTCGGCACTTTCAAGAGAAAGTTGGTTGGGTTGGCAGGAAAGAATTTTATATTCCTTGCCCCAGGCAGCAGCAAGGGCCGAAGCAGTTTGTTGCACACCCTCAACACCACCTTTTAAATTTCCAGAGTGACAAGCATCCACAATGAAGATCATCTCCACGCCACGTTGCGCAAGGGGAGACAGGTATCGTTTCATGTCCAGTATCTCCAGCACATCGTCTTTCATACCGAAGTAATTGCCATTGGGACAATTGTATAAAAGTAAAAGACCATTTTCAATCTGTGTAAGGTCTTCCATATCACCGTGGCCGGCAAAAAAGAAATATACACGGTCGCCGGTTTTGGCTTTTCGGGCAATAATGGAGATGGCGTCTGCTACATTATTACGGGTGGCATTTTCATTCAGAAAAGTTTCGATATTGGTTCTTGAAATTTTACCGCCTGCCTCACTAAGCAAAAAATCTTCAAAAGCCTGTGCATCCTTATGGGCAAACTGTAATGAGGGTACCAGTTTATATTGGCTGATACCTATAATGATGGCGTAGGTATTACCTTTTTGTATGGAAGAATCCCTCGTTTTTTTTAGACCCCGTTCATCCGGCTGAGCGGCAGCTTGAAGCAAGGATAGGATTCCGATGAAAAGTATACCAAATCGATTCAACACCAATTTCAATTTTTCTTTTTTTACCAAATGTTTTCTGTTACTCAAATAAGTAGTCTTTCATTAAATTTTCTTTTTAAAGGTAGTACAGTTTTATTAAGATGAAACTAACCTTTCATGGTAATGGTACACTTCATTTGTATAATTCTCCATCGGGTTGCAATCGAATTGGATGTTACAAAATTATTTATCATTCTAATTGAAAGTATTGTTGCATAAATGATGACGGTCATTACTTTTTTTGATGGCTATCATTTATTGGTTTAAGCAATGTAAATAGCTTTAAAAACCAAGGTCATTAAGGTGATTCAGAAAAAATGCAAAGTTCCTAAGCATCCAGTGCGGGACTTTTGTATTACTGTTTTACTATTTTGATGGAAGTTGTTTGACAAAAAAACCCTCCGTAGCAAAAGCCAGGGAGGGTAAAGCGGAGAGTTAGGGATTCGAACCCCAGGACCTGTTACAGTCAACAGTTTTCAAGACTGCCGCAATCGACCGCTCTGCCAACTCTCCGGCGCAAAAGTAAGTATGCCACCCTTATTAACAAAAAACTAAGCGAACAATCTTATCATTATCAACGCTTTTCTTTCAAATTATAATGCTGCATCAGTTAATTTTGCATAAACATTTTCTTGAAGCACTTAAAAGCCCTTAATAAATATTTCTGGAAATATCGTATACGTCTTGGAATAGGGGTAGTATTTGTTTTTTTATCCAACTATTTTAACGTATTAACACCACAGGTTACCGGCTTTGTTATTGATTTTGTTCAAAAAACACTGGAACTACCGGGTTATCGTCCTCCTGCCAGAGAACCTGATTATGATACCCTGGTTAATAAATTCATCAATAGCGTTCAGGGAATCGATTCCGTAAGTAAAGTGGTGGCATTGTGCGGTATCACTATACTGGTACTGGCACTATTAAGAGGGTTTTTCCTTTTTCTCATGCGTCAGACTATAATCGTAATGAGCCGTCACATTGAATATGACCAGAAAAATGAAATATATAATCATTATCAGCAATTAGATACGGCTTTCTACAAAATAAATAGTACCGGCGATATGATGAACCGCATTACAGAAGATGTAAGCCGGGTTCGAATGTTCACCGGGCCGGCAATTATGTATTTGTTCAACCTTATTTCTATTATTTCGCTCAGTGTTTTTTTTATGTGGAAACGGGAACATGAACTTACCCTTTATGTTCTGGCTCCATTACCTATTTTAGCCATCACTATTTTTTATATCAATAACACTATTCATAAAAAGAGTGAGCAGATACAGGCATCGCTGTCTGATCTTACTACCAATGCACAGGAATCTTATTCAGGGATAAGAGTAATAAAATCTTTTGTGCAGGAAAAAGCTATGCTTGGGTTTTTTACCAAAAACAGCGAAGCATATAAAAAAAATGCAATAGGACTTGCTAAAGTAGAAGCTATTTATTTCCCCTCTATTACATTACTTATCGGGCTTAGCACTTTACTCACCATTATGATTGGTGGCTTATATTATATCCGTGGTGGTCACAATATTGGTATCAATACAATTGTTGAATTTGTAATGTATATCAACATGCTTACGTTTCCTGTAAGTGCAATAGGATTAACTGCCAGTATGATTCAAAGGGCAGCCGCATCTCAAAAAAGAATAAATGAGTTCTTGAAAAACGAACCTGCCATAAAAAATGTGCCAGAACCTTTTAAGTCACCATTACTGGGAAACATCGATTTTAAAAATGTAAACTTCACTTACCCCCACACAGGTATTCATGCATTAAAAAATT
>JANMFO010000193.1:0-1677 GCA_031374245.1 Chitinophagaceae bacterium
GCCGGTATAAAAGACTGAAAGGTTTTAATGTACTGCACCCGATGGGTTTTGATAGTTTTGGTTTGCCGGCGGAACAATATGCACTCGATACAGGACAGCATCCTGCGGAAACAACGAAGAAAAATATTGAAACATTTAAAAAGCAATTAGACAATATCGGCTTCTGTTACGATTGGGAAAGAGAAGTACAAACCAGCGACCCGAATTATTATAAATGGACACAATGGATTTTTCTGCAATTATTCAATAGTTATTTCTGCCACACCGAGAAAAAAGCATTGCCTATTTCATTGCTGATAAAAAAGTATGAAACAAAAGGTGCCATGCCGAAGACAGGTGAACCAATTCCCGGAAAACATTTTACTGCAGAACAATGGAAGGCGTATTCTGAAAAAGAGCAAGCAGATATTTTAATGAAAAGACGTTTGGCTTTTTGTGGCTATGGTGAAGTAAACTGGTGTGAAGCACTGGGAACTGTATTAGCCAACGATGAAGTGGTGAACGGAGTAAGTGAAAGAGGCGGGCATCCGGTGGTGAAGAAAACACTACGTCAATGGTATTTAAGAATTACAGAATATGCTGACCGTTTGCTGGAAGGACTGAACACCGTTGACTTCAGCGATGCGATGAAAGAAATGCAGAGTAACTGGATTGGGAAGAGTAGTGGAGCAGAGATTGATTTTGGAGTAATAGGATTTCCTGATATCAAACTTCGTGTTTATACCACAAGACCTGATACCATCTTCGGTGTTGACTTTATGGTAATAGCTCCTGAATTAGATTTAGTAAATGAAATCAAGTCAGAAGAACAAACTTCTGCAGTTGATGAATACCTCGCTTATGTAAAAAGCAGAAGTGAAAGGGAAAGAATGGCAGAGAAAAAAATAAGCGGTGTTTTTACAGGTGCTTATGCATTTAATCCACTTAGTGGAAGTAGAATTCCAATCTGGACATCAGAATATGTATTGGCAGGTTATGGCACCGGTGCCATTATGGCCGTGCCCTGTGGCGATGAAAGAGATTTAAAATTTGCTAAGTATTTTAATATTCCTGTTACCAATATTATCGGTACACATTTTAATGGTGAAGAAGCCAACCCCACCAAAGATGCGATACTGGAAAACTCCGGTTTCCTCGATGGATTGGTAATGAGAGAGGCGATGGAAGTGACGATAAAAGCATTAGAAGATAACGGCATTGGAAAAAGAAAAGTAAATTATAAAATGCGGGATGCGGCCTTTAGTCGCCAGCGGTATTGGGGCGAACCATTTCCTATTACCTGGAAAGATGGAATAGCAAAAGAATGGACAGGAGAGTTGCCTTTAGTATTACCTGATGTAGAAAAATACAGCCCCGGCCCGGATGGACAAGGCCCGTTAGCCAATATTCCAGAATGGGTAGCACAAGAACTGGAAACGAACACCATGCCCGGCTATGCTGGCAGCAGTTGGTATTTTTTGCGCTACATGGATCCGCATAACAATGAAACATTCTGCGATAGAAAAGTATCTGACTACTGGAACCAGGTAGATTTATACATCGGCGGCACCGAGCATGCCGTAGGTCACTTACTCTACAGCCGCATGTGGACGAAAGTGTTATACGATTTGAATTTGATTGGCTTTGACGAGCCGTATAAAAGATTGGTGAATCAGGGAATGATACTTGGAGTTTCGG
>JANMFO010000195.1:0-2568 GCA_031374245.1 Chitinophagaceae bacterium
GCATTAGAGATTAACGCCGAGTCCACTCTGCACACAAAGCCGGGTGGTGATACATCGGCTACGAAACTATAAAGTTGGAAGACCTGGCAAAGAAGAAAGACCAACGAAAGCAAAAGTTGCAAATGTACTTTCAAATTATTAGCTTCAATTTACACCATCTCTAACACCAAAACATAACCATGCGAAACGTTTATCGCAATACCGCCATCTTTATTTTCATTATTTTAATTGGTATACAGTGGGGCTTTTATCAATCGTATACCAGTCAATTCCCTCAATTTAAAAATGCAACACCGCTCATACATATACACGGCGCAATGCTGATGACATGGATGCTTTTGCTGATTGCGCAACCATTATTGATACAGGCGGGCAAAGTAAAGCTCCACAGAAGGATTGGAAATATTGCCTGGGTATTAGGGCCACTCATCATCATTTCGCTTTTTCTCATGGGCAAGACTGGTTATTGGAGAGGCCTTGCCACCAGCCCTGAGCCGGTGATGCGAAACTTTATCGTATTAGATATGCGGGGTTGTTTATCCTTTGCTATTTTCTGGTCGCTGGCGATGGGTTATCGCAAAAAGCCCAACACACATATGCGGTATATGATTGCGACCGGTATACTGGGTATCGGGCCGGGCATTGCCCGTGGATTGGACCACAGTTTTGGTATAGTAATATGGGATGGTATAACTATTACTGATGCGCTGGATCTGCTGATTGTGGGAATCTTGTTGGGTTTTGATTTCTATAAAAAGAAAAACTACAAACCATTCTTAACCGTTTTTATAGTTCTACTTATCGGCGCTGTGCTCTGGCAAATACGGGACACTGCTTTCTGGCAGACTTTTGCTAAAAACTATGCGAACTTGTTTTATTAATGTAATACTTATTCTTTTTCGTTTCTCAGGCGAGTGTCAGATGGCTTTGTGTGTTGGTTTTGTGGCATCCCGATTTTCATTCCCGATATATATCGGGACAGGCTGGGACAGGCTTCGCCGTATTACGGAGTTGCATTAGATTAACACCGGGTCCACTCCGCACACAAAACCGGGTGGTGATACATCGGCTACGAAACTATAATGTTGGAAGACCCGGCAGGGAAGAAAGATCATTTATCACATTCACAACGATATGAAAAAAATATATGCGTTAAGTAGCATAAAAAATAATGCCGGAAGTGTAACCCAAATCGTATCTCTCACTTTTATCCTGACTGCAACACCCAAAAGCATTAAAACTGCCAGTCCTCCAGCTGAAACGAGCAAGATAAGATGACTCTTTAAACCAACGAGCAGGCCTATAGCACCCAATATTTCTAAAATAGCAGTAAGAGTTCCTGCTTTTTCAAGCCCGAAACGTTTGAACTCACTTTTCATTTTTGCTGAACTAAAATAGGCAATGCCATAACCCATAAAAGAAAGGCTTGAAATAACAGTCAGCATAGTTAGTAAATTCATCACTATACTAATTTTAGTGATACGGCAGCAATGAACAGACAAAGTATCAGCAGCAACAAAGAGGGTATATGCTTTTGCCAGGGATTACCTGTTTTAAAGTGAAAGTATTGTGCAACTATCATTAGAAAAGCCATGAGCAGGGCTGGGACAAGAATTAATGACGGATACCAAATGCCGGCAACCAGCAGCGTTGATAAAACTATTTTAGCTGCCCCAACAAAGCTGCGGATTAAACCGCTTAAACCATACTGTTTAAACTCAGTTACAATATTATCAAAACGAAAAACCCAAACATATATAATTGAAAGCGCAACTATAATTTGCGCAATAATGGAGTAAGTAGTCATGTTTTTAGTTTTAGTTACTATTTTTTCAGGAACGACGAATACATCCAAACAGATTTTTCCTGTTCACGAATGTAATCACTTTTTTCCCAGGCGAGTGTCAGATGGGTTTCCCGCCTTAGCGGGAAGGCCGGGCGGTGAGACATCGGCTATGAAACTATAAAGTAGGAAGACTCGGCAGGGAAAAAGGCTGTTGCTTCGTTGCAAACGAAGCATAACCATTCAGCATTTTTTATTTTTGGAACACTACGGACAACCAGGGGCGGAAGAATAATAATTCTGCAATTTTTATTTTTGGAACACTACGTACAACCGGGGGTTTTTTTTTGCGGAACAACTGCCGGGTTGGAAAAATAAAATTTATTTCCTCCCCATATCTTTATATTGTTTTGGTGTCATATTAAATCGTTTTTTAAATGCAGTAAAAAAAGCTGACTTGGTATTAAAGCCACAAGTATACATTATTTCTGCAACCGTTTCTTTTTTATCCGATGAGCTTTTTAGCCTTGCAGCAGCTTCCTCCACACGTAAAGTGTTTATGTAATTAGAAAAATTAGTTTGCAAATTGTCATTTATCATTTGCGAGAGAGTCCTCGGAGGGATATTCAATGCGTTGGCAATATCTTTCAAAGTAAGTGTTGCATGGAGATAAGATTTTTCTTTTTGTATATACTCCAAGCCTTGTCCGCCCGAAAGTTATTCCTTCTTTGCAAATACGAGTTTAGCCATTTTGATTTTGCTCCTTAATTTTGATAAATTTTGAA
>JANMFO010000110.1:0-1841 GCA_031374245.1 Chitinophagaceae bacterium
AGCACAGTGAGTTTTGCTTATTAATTTAATAAGAAACTTCGAATGCAGGAAACATCAAACTTCAAACCCTGAACTTCAAACTTTATTGAACTATCTCCAACCCCCACTCCTTTCCTTTCTTCACAGCCGGAACACCTTCAGTAATCCATTTTGCTGGTTTTTCACCTTTTAATAACCAGTCAAAAAATTGCTGCTCCCTGATGGAAATATCTTTTTTATTATTTCGCTGTATTAAGTTATGTGCTTCGCCGTTATAGTTCAGCATCCAAACTTTTTTACCCAGCCTGCGCATAGCCGTAAATAGTTCTATTCCCTGGTACCAGGGAACCGCACCATCGGCATCATTCGCCATAATAACCATCGGTGTTTTTACTTTAGGTAAATGAAACAAGGGTGAGTTTTCGATATACAGATTTGGTTTCTCCCACAGTGTAGCACCAATGCGACTTTGTGTTTTTTCATATTGAAACTGGCGGTTCACCCCTGTTTCCCAACGAATACCGCCATAAGCACTGGTCATGTTGGCAACGGGTGCACCAGACCATGCAGCTTTAAAAATATCTGTCATGGTAACCAGCTGCGCCACTTGTATACCGCCCCAGCTTTGCCCTTGTATGCCCATATTCTTTGCATCTATCCATTTTTGCTTAGCTAAATCTTGTGCAGCACTTACCACATAATCATAAGCACTTTTTGCAGGATGCCCTATTGTGTAATGAATGTCTGGTGAAAACACAATGTAGCCACGACTTACAAAGAAAGAAATATTCAACCGGCTACCTGTAGGTGTCGGCGGAATATAATCATGCAGGTCGTTGGAATGTGTTTCATAGAAATATAATATCAGCGGATATTTTTTAGTAGGGTCAAAATCTTCCGGCTTGTACAAAACACCTTCCGACATTTTTCCATTAAAGGCTTTCCATTTGTAGAGTTCGGCTGTGCCCCAGTTATAGTCTTTTTGTTGTGGGTTGATGGATGACAATTTATTTCCATCACTACCTTCATCTGTTTGATGCCAATAATACAAATCCGGAGATTCTTTGTATGACTCCATAATAAAAGTATAAAACTCTGTATTTTTTGATTTTATCAGCTGACCAATACTATGGTCATCATCAGCATGAATTGGCAATAATTGTTTATCAATTGGGTTATCAGAATTGTATGAACCTATCCATAAACCTGCTTTTTTATTTGCTTCATTTAAAGTTTGAAATACTAATCGTTGGTCAGGTTTTATGAATCTTTCTTCTATATCAGTTTGAATATATCTATATTTTATTTTCCTATCTCTTCCTGTAACTATACTAAGTGGGCTTTTATTTGATTTTGCAAAAACTTTCCAAACGCTGTACCTGTCATAAATAAAAACAGCTTCATCATTTTCTTGCCACTTAACAAGACCATAAGGAGCCGGGTCACTTGGTGAATCATGTTCTTCATTCCACAAAGGGAATTTTATTTTAGCTGTAATATTTCTTGTAGAGTCTCCATCCCATGCAAAATAGTTCCTGGCTTTACTATCATACCACATTATGTATTTACCGGTGGGAGAAATAAACTGTGGTGACATAAATCCAACCATATCTTTCTTCACTAATTTCTTGCTGCCATCATTTACATTAATAGCATAAATATCCTTTTTGGTAGTACCTGTCCATTGGCTTTCGATACGTTTGCCAAAATCAGTAATCCCAACAAACTGGTCGCCATCACCTTCATTCGTTGGATAAATAGTAGGAATTTCTACTGAACCTAATTGCTCCAGTAAGTTTTTATCCAAGTGATAGATGGCGAGGTAATTGGTTTGCAAGTCACGTTGCAAGCGGTTCAGTTGT
>JANMFO010000202.1:0-12682 GCA_031374245.1 Chitinophagaceae bacterium
CAAGTTGAATGGGTGCTAATCCTTTTTGTTTTAATAATTCGTTCGAATTAATCTGTGTTAATCTGTGTAAATCTGTGGCTGACTTAACAAAAACTTTTCCGAGGCCTATCAATGGTAAAAACAAATGGGCCAGTGGTGCCAAATCACCGCTTGCTCCCACACTACCCTTTTCAGGCACTACCGGTATCACATCATTTTCTATATGCCAGATAATTCTTTCTAGGGTTGATAATTGTACACCACTATAACCTTGCGCCAGTGCATGCACTTTTGTTATCAGCATCAGTTTAGCAACTTCCGTCGGTATGGGGTCACCTACACCTACACTATGGCTTTGCAGAATTTTATATTGCAATGTTGCAGTGTCTTCTTTACTGATGGGTGTATTAGCCAGAATACCAAAGCCGGTATTAACTCCATACACGGTTTTATTTTCATCCACAATCTGCTGCACATATTGCTGGCTGGCTTTTATTTTTTTAATAGCTGCATCATTCAGCACCCCTTTTATCTTGCCGGAAGCAATAGCAATAACATTGGCAATCGTAAGCTGGTCTGTTCCGTAATTAAAATTTTTACTCATGTTACTGGCAATTGGTGCCTCAAAGTAAGTGAATAAGTTAAAGACTACCTAAGTGATAAAAGAAGGAGCCGGATGACTGGAATGTAATGATGAATAGTGTATAATGAACGGGAAACAGAAAATATAAAAGCCCGATTTTTACTTTCCTGAAGTCCTTATTTCAGTTATATTTGCACCTCTTTAGGGCCCGGTAGCTCAGCTGAATAGAGCACAAACCTTCTAAGTTTGGGGTCATTGGTTTGAATCCAATCCGGGTCACACAAAAGCGTTCCGATAAATATCGGAACGCTTTTTTACTTTTACTGAAATTACAATGGCAAAAGCAATGGATGTTAAGATAGAAGTCTCGTGGAAAGAAGTATTAAAAGGCGAATTCAGCAAACCTTACTTCCCGCAAATTCCATTGCATATAAAAACAGAAAAATCGCAGGGCAAAACTATCTATCCGCCCGGTAGCCTCATCTTCAATGCATTTAATACAACCCCGTTTGATAAAGTGAAAGTGGTGATACTGGGACAGGATCCTTATCATGGACCCGGCCAGGCACACGGCCTTTGTTTTTCAGTACAAAATGGTGTAGCACCGCCACCTTCTCTTGTGAATATATTTAAAGAATTACAGGATGATATTGGTGTAGAAATTCCCAACCATGGCAACCTTACCCATTGGGCACAGCACGGAGTGTTTTTATTAAACGCATCCTTAACGGTAAGGGCCGGTGAACCAATGAGTCATTCAAAAATTGGCTGGGCAGAATTTACAGATACGGTGATTAAAAAAATATCGGAGCTAAAGAAAAACGTAGTATTTATTTTATGGGGCAAATTTGCGCAGGAGAAAAGAGTGTTGATAGATGAATCGAAACATTGCATCCTTCGATCGGTACATCCGTCTCCCCTGTCTGCATACGGTGGATTTTTTGGTTGTAAACATTTTTCTAAAACAAATGAATATTTAACCAGTAAAGGAATTGATCCTATTGACTGGAGTTTGTAATTTATTTAAAAAACCGATTCGACTAATGATACCAGCTAACCTCATTCTCGAAACAGATAAAGTTATACTCCGACCCATTGAGGAAAAAGATTATAATTCGTTTCTTCAGATTGCACAGCAGGATGAAGATATGTGGTATTATTTCAGCCTAAACCTTGGTGATGAAGCACAATTAACGAAATGGATGTCGATGGCATTTGCAGAGAAAAAAGCAGAGACCCGGAGACCTTTTGTTATTATTGAAAAGGCCACCGGAAAAATTGCTGGCAGCAGCAGCATTGGAAATATTTCTTATCATGATTTGCGTTTCGAAATTGGCTGGAGCTGGTTAGGAAAGGACTTTCGCAGCACCGGGATAAACCGTCATGCCAAATTTTCGATGATGAACTATGCATTCGAACAATTGCATTTTGAAAGAGTGGAATTTAAAACCGATGTGGAGAATTCCCGGGCAAGAAAAGGATTACAAAATGTGGGTGGCATTGAAGAAGGCATATTGCGCAGCCATATGACAATGTGGAATAACCGTCGACGCACCTCTATTTATTACAGTGTATTAAAAGATGAATGGCCTGCACTAAAACAAACTATTTTTAGCGATATATTAATAGCATGAAGATAATAAAAGACATATTTGCCCGCATCTGGGCACTCTGGGGTATGGTAAGTTTCGTACTCACCTTTCTCATTATTTTTATTCCATCGATGATTCCTTACCTGATGCCCGATCCGAAAGGACAAAAGTTTTTTATTTCCGTTTCAAGAATATGGATGACCGTGTGGTTATACATGGTTGGCTGCCCATTAAAAGTTAGAGGACGGGAGCATTTTAAAAAGGGTACCGCTTACATTGTTCCCTGCAATCATAACTCAATGCTTGATATCCCTATATCCTGTCCCTTTATACCGGGAGCTAATAAAACCATTGCGAAAAACTCTTTTACTAAAGTACCATTGTTTGGCTGGTTTTACAGGAAAGGAGCAGTTTTGGTGGATAGAAAAAGTGAAATCAGCCGGCGTAAAAGTTTTGATGAAATGAAAAAAGTGCTTTCCATAGGAATGCACATGTCCATTTATCCTGAAGGCACCCGTAACCGTACTGCAGAGCCGATGAAAAAATTTTATGACGGTGCTTTTAAATTAGCGGTTGCAACAAATACAGCTATTATACCTGCTGTTATTTTTAATACGAAGAAAGCATTGCCGGTCAATAAATTCTTTTACTTCATTCCTCATAAATTGGAGATGCATTTTTTAGAACCGGTTCCGGTTGCAGGACAAACGGCAGACCAATTAAAAGATAAAGTGTTTGAGCTGATGAAAAACTATTACGTTCAGGGCAATCATTAATAACTGGTGAAGTACCGGGTGCGATTGATTTTTAAGTCCTGCAGTACCGATGACTTTGGACTGATCGTAAAATTGAAGGACCGGTAAAGCCCGATTGGTGTTACATTAATTGACATCTGCCAGCAATGCATTTCCCGGTTAATAGACATCTGGAATGTTTGTATTGCTTTCGTATCAAAATCATAATTTCCATTGACACTGAAATTCCATTTTGGGGTAAGGCTGAAGCTGCCGTTAAAATTCATACCTGAATTAAAATCTTTTTCAAATCCTCTTAAATCTGCTCTTAACCGGTTGGAAAAATAAAGTGAATAACCAATACTTACCTGCCAGGGAATATTAAAATCAACAAACTCTGCAGGGTTTTGCTGCATATAATCCAGCAGACGTTGCTGATCGGCAAAAAGCGATGGGTCTTCATTTAATTGCTTTTCTTCCTGTTTCTTTCGTTCCTCTTCTTTCTTGGGATCCTTGGGTTTACTTTTAAAATTGGTACTGATGGAGATACTTCCATTTGTTAACCGGCCCAACTTGAACTTTCCTCCCTCCCATGCATACTTATTAATGTCTACACCATTTGCATTTACCTGGTAAGGATCTAAAACGGAACTTGCTGTTATACTTATTTTCTCAAATAAAGTAGTACGGAAATACAAATTAATTAAATCCAGTTTCAGCGAATCTCTTAAAAAATTATAGCCGGTAGACAATCCGTATCCATCGATCAGTTTAATTTTCTTAATGGCATCCAACCCTGTATCTTTTTTGGATCGCCATTTCATCTCCAGGTTATTATCCAGTGTAAAACCAATGCCACCTGTTCTTCCGTAAGAAAAACCCTGGTACATTGCCCCTTCAAATTCTGAGAATGGATAAGGATTTTTATACCCGGTGGTATCCAATTGCGTTGTATAAAAATGTTGCTTTGAAAGATCCGGTTTGTAATTCATACTGAGCCCAGGTCTTATTACATGGCGGATTGCCTCTATTCTCGATTTCTTGCCAAACTGATATGTTCCATACAACGCCGTATTAAAACCTAATGAAAAAGACAACTGGTGATCAGTAAAGAATCCTTTTGTTATTGTAGTATCCACTTTTTTAGTTGCGGGATTCCAGTTTCTCCTGAATTTTTGTGCTATCCAAACTTGTGAATATGAAACAGAAGGCGCAACAATTACAGCACCACCCAGTATTGGTGGTAATGATAATGTGATGGGGAAACTATGTGATGCACCCCACTGCATGGTATCTATCAGGTTTTTCAATTTGAATGCGGTATCATAAAAAGAAACCTGGTTACGGAAGTTGCCATTATAACCAACTCCCAGTTTTTGATACCATTTAGGAGTACCCACAGAATTTTTTCCTTCAAACGGATATAATGTACTTACTGCAAAACCCAAATCCGGCAAACTTACATTCACCAACCGGGTTGCGTTATTTTGATTATGATTGGCACTGATGGTAAGATTATATGGTTTACCCGCCCATGATTTTGAATAAGCAATAGTAGAACCTAACTGGTTTTGAAAGTTAAGCTGTGTATTGTTAGGGATAAATTGATTATACTTAGTAGAGCCGGCATTTACACTGGCAGTGAAAGTAGTACCCGGGCGGGCCTTGTTATCAACAGAATGACTCCAGGTAACAAAATAAGTTTTACTCTTGGTAAAATCAGGATCACCTTTAAAATTAATCTTCGTTGTTTGCATGCTCAGGTTAAACCTGCCACTGTAGCGATATCTTTTACGATAAGTAGGTTCCAGGTTTACCGACCAGCCACCATAAGAATATATGTTCCCGTATATTTTTGCATCCCAATAGTCGCTGAGTACTTTATAATAACCCAGACCTTCCAACCCCAAACCAAATTGCTCAGTAGTTGTAAACTGTGGTGGCAGTAATCCGGAATGGCGGCCCTGGCTCAACGGATAAAAACCAAAAGGGAGGTAAATAGGAATTGGTACATCTTCAAACTCCATGTGTGCCGGGCCAGACACGGCTAGTTTTTTATTGATCACTTTCATTTTAGGAGTAACAATTGAAAAATGCGGATGATCAAGATTACAGGTTGAAAATCTTGCCCTTTTTATAAAAGTAGTATTAGCATCTACCTGTTTTGCAACGTCACCATGTACATGAAACTCACCCTGCTCCGTAAAAGTATTTTGAGTTAGCCCTACCTGTGTTTTAAAATTATAACGGATTGTATCGCTGGTAAATTGATTATCTCCGCTTTTAAATTCAGCCAGTTCTTTCACTTCACCGGTGCTATCTGTAAAATTAACAGCCGTTACAATCTGAGTTTGCTGATCCACTTCTACTTTTGGTGCTGTTAGTACTATGTCCTTGTATTCAATTTTTGTTTTCCCGTATAGTACTATTTTTTTATCCTGCACCAGCAACACCACAGAATCTTCCGCAGCATATTTCAATGGGGCATCCATGGAGTCTTTAGAAATCTTCAGGGAAAAAGTGTCTATTTTTTGTTTGATAGTAACCGAATCATTACCGGGCAACCTGTTTGTATCGGCAAGTGCAACTGGAATTGGAGAAATACTGTCTTTTTTTGGAAGCGGCTTTATGGTATCGGTAACAGCTGTTAAAGGACTGTAAAAAATTGACACCCTGATATTATTAGCTGCTGTATTACACGTTATTGTGATTAACAACGAAACAGTTAATATCTGGTTTAAAAATAATTTTGGCCTAAATTTGTACAGTTGCTTCATCAGGTAGGAAGCAAATGTAAATCTTTATCTATAGGCAGCCTATTGATAACCTTAAACAATTTGTGAATATTTTGCTCCTAATGGAGTTTTGGTAACGAACCTATCAAAATTTTGAAAAGCCATGATTAAACGAACCCTTCTTTTCTTTCTCGTCATTTCTCTTGGTATTACTATTTCATCTTTTATTAATGAATCCGATATCCAGGAAATCAAAAAGCAAAAGGTTATCCGGACCATTGTGATTGATCCCGGACATGGGGGCAGCGATGCAGGTGCAAAAGGTCAATATTCATACGAAAAAGATATTTGCCTGGCTGTGTCACTGAAACTCGGAAAAATGATTCAAAAGGAATTTCCGGAAATAAAATTAGTGTATACAAGAACTTCCGATACTTACCCCGCACTGCATGCCCGTGCTAACTTTGCCAATGAGAACAAAGGTGATCTTTTTATTTGTGTACATGTAAACTCTGCTCCAATGAAAAGGGGTTCTGAATTAATAGGCACCAAAAAAGTGACCTACTATGTTGGCAAGGGAAAAAACAGGAAGAAAAAAACTAAAGATGTACCCCAATACCGTTATTTTAGTATTCCCAGTACAGCAAAAGGAACTGAGACCTATATCTGGGGAGCTGGTAAAACAGACGATAAAGAACTGGCTGTCCGGGAGAATTCCTATATTTTTTCTGAAGAAAATTTCGAAAAGAACTATGGACCAAATTTTGACCCTAATTCTCCCGAAGCGGTTGCAGTGGCGCTATTAAAAACAAAACAATATTTTAAACGCAGTGCCACACTGGCTGGTTATGTACAGGATGAGTTTGTAAAAGTGGGAAGAATAGACCGGGATGTAAAGCAACGTCCCGTAGGCATATGGGTATTGCAAGCTACGGCTATGCCGAGTGTATTAATTGAAACCGGTTTTATTTCTAATCCTGAAGAGGAAAAATATTTGAACAGTGAAGATGGGCAACATGAGTTATCCGATTGCATAACCAAAGCGTTGAAAAACTACATCAAATGGTTGGAAGATCACCAGCAGGCCACAACCGATGACAGTCAGTCATCCAATCGAAAATCTCCTGCAGCAACCAAAGCATTTTTGGAAATGATTGAAGAAAAAGAAAAGATGATGTCAAAATAAAATATCCAACCACCAATATTTCATCGCTACCAAACCAGTTTCCTAGTGAATAAAAGATACCGCTTACCGATATTATTGTTACTGCCACTATTTTATTTTTCAGTCGCCTTTGCGCAGGATAGCCGGCTCAAACCTCTTAAAACAATTATTATTGATCCCGGACATGGTGGTCTTGATCCCGGTGCCCGGGGTGTTCTTGCATCTGAAGCGAATGTATCACTTCAGGTAGCATTAAAACTTGGCGATACAATTGCAAAAGTATTCCCTGATATTAAACTTGTTTACACCCGTACTACTGATATTGTACCAGGTAATAAAACCTCTATTGATGCAGGCTTAAAATACAGGGCCGATCTTGCAAATGAATCCGGCGGTGATTTATTTATTGCTGTCCACTGCAATTCTGCTGGTAAAAGACCTGGAGGATGGTATGAAAGAAAAGTAGTTGGCAAAACTCCAATAACAAAAACGTATAAAAAAGGAAAGAAAACGTATAAAAAAACTACTTATCAATATGAATATGAAAATGTATGGGTAGAAAATAAAGCGAAAGGAACAGAAACTTATTTGTGGGCAGTTAATAAAAATGATTCTAAAATAAATTCTGTTGCCAAGAACAATGATTACTCCGGAGAAATAGACTCCACTTCTACCCTTACTTTACCAGATCCATCTGATCCCAATGAGAAAGTAAGGATGCTTATTTATGCACAAAACTATTTCAGAAAAAGCCTGCATCTGGCGTCTTATATACAGGAAGAGTTTAAAGATGCAGGTCGTGTTGACCGTGGTGTAAAACAAAGAAATGATAAAGGCATCTGGGTACTACAAGCCACAGCCATGCCAAGTATCCTGATTGAAATTGGTTTTATCTCTAACAAAGAAGAAGAAGAATATATAACCAGTACCCAAGGACAAAATGAGATAGTTGGAAATATCTTTACTGCCTTAAAAAAATACAAAGAAAAATTGGAAGACAAGGCTAAAAAAAATGAACCAGAATCCGAAAAGAAAGCTTTTTGATAAAACCACATGCAGCCCTGAATTTTAAAGTCAGCAAAAGCTATTAACCGGTTTAAAAATAATTGGCTAATTTGGTATCCGGAAACCAGACCATAGCAAAAGCATTCCCATGAAGATTAGCAACGAAACAAAAGTCGGCGTATTAACCATCTCCGCCCTTACTATCCTTATTCTTGGCTTCAATTTTTTGAAGGGTAAAAATCTTTTCTCTAAAACGAGAAAGATATATGCTGTTTTCAACGATTTAGGTACATTGGAAAAATCAAATGAGGTGAAAATTAATGGTCTTCCAATCGGATCTGTATATGATAAGAGGGAGAGAGATAAAAATGTAAGTGCTATTGTTATTACGATCAGTCTTACCAGGGATGTAAATATTCCTGATAACTCAGTTGCGTATATCGGTTCCAGTTTGGTAGGCGCTTCATTTATTGTAATTGAAAAAGGTAATTCAACAACTTATATGAAATTGGGGGATACCTTAAAAACCCGGGCTGAAGGTGGAATTCTGGGTGATATAAAAGCCCAGATTAATCCTACACTCGTAAAAGTAAGAGGTGTACTGGATTCTTTAACCAGCACCTTAAGCGGTGTTAATGGCATATTTAATAGTGAAGCCAAAAATCATCTGATACAAACAATGGCTAACCTTAACCGGGCCAGCAGTTCGTTAAGCGGTTTGCTGGATAATCAATCCGGAGCATTGGCCAAAACACTGAATAATGCGGAAGCGGTTACTGCAAATCTGAAAAATAACAGTGAAAGCATTAATGCTTCTATCAACAATGCAAAAAAAGTAACCGACAAATTAGCTGCTCTGGAATTACAACCTACTATTGATTCATTGAATGCTATGATAAGTCAGATGAAATCAGCAGTAGCCAAAATTTCAAGCAAGGAAGGAACAATCGGAGCATTGATAAATGATAAATCGCTTTATAATAAATTGAACGATGCCATACTCAGTGCAGAAATTCTTATTGATGATTTAAGGGCACACCCTAAACGCTACGTTAATCTTTCCATCTTTGGCAGAAAAGACAAAGGTGGTGCTCTAACTTCGCCATCTGTAAAAGATACTATTCCGAAGCCGGCAAACTGATGCGATATTTTAAATTAATTCTCTGCTTAGTTTTTTTTGGGATAATGACTGGTCATGTAGTTTCCTACGCACAGGTAACTTCTGCCCCCTTTCAACCAGCTACACAACCTGCTGCTGATAGTTTACTCACTGTGGAAATTTTAGAAGCCCGCAAGTTGGAATTCAGAACAGTTAATGACTCCACCCAGTTACAAATACTGGCGGGAAATGTAAAACTGAAACAAGGTACTACCTTCTTTTATTGTGATAGCTGTGTGATTAATAACAACACTAAAACATTTGAAGCCTGGGGTAAAGTACATATCAATGATTCAGATACTACCAATATTTATTCAAATCATCTTCGCTATCTGACGGATAAGAAATTAGCTTACTTAGATGGTGCAGTCCGCTTAACAGATGGTAAAGGCACCCTTACTACACCCGATCTGGAGTATGACATGACTACCAATATCGGTATCTACAAACATGGTGGCAAAGTAGTTAACAAGAAAACTATATTAACCAGTAAGGAAGGATATTACTACGGAGGCCTCAGGGATATTTATTTTAAAAACACTGTTGTACTTAAAGATCCCGGCTATGATATTAAAACCGACTCACTTTTGTATAATACCGAAAGTGGAATGGTTCGCTTTATAGCTGAAACATTTATTAAAGACAGCAGCGGCAGAACGATAGAAACAAAAGATGGTTTTTATAATTTGCAAACAGGTAAAGCAGAGTTTGGTCAGCGACCAATAATCCGAGATGGAAAAATTTTTATTACAGGAGACAAAGTTGCATTCGATGACAGTACCGGCACATCGCAGGCTGTAGGTAATGTAATAATTATTGATTCTGTTCAGGGATCAACTATTCTCGCAGGTGAGGTATTCCGGGATAATAAAAATGACAGGATTCTCGCCACCCGAAAACCATTGATGATAATAAAGCAGGATAACGACTCCATTTATGTTACTGCTGATACATTATTTTCTGCACGGCTTTCTGATTTGTATGGTAAAAAAGATTCCATTGTTAAAGACACAGTGAAAGGAACCAAAGTGGTTAAAGTAAATGATAAGGACAGCACTAACCGTTATCTTGAAGCATATCGGAATGTCCGCATTTTTTCTGATTCGTTACAGGCTGTTTCTGACAGTTTGTTTTATTCCTTCAAAGATTCTGTTTTTCGGTTGTATCAGGATCCGGTAATATGGGCCAAAGAAAGCCAGATAACCGGCGATACGATTCTGGTATTTACAAAAAACAAAAAAGCTGATCGGATAAAAGTATTTGAGAATAGTTTCCTGGTAAACAGGATGGATCCGGAAGTGTATAATCAGATTAAATCCTCCCGGATGGATGGATATTTTAAAGATGGTTCGATAGATTCTGTCAGAGCCAGTGGCTTTGCAGAATGTATCTATTATATACAGGATGAAGACAGTGCTTATTCGGGCATCAATGAATCTAAATCAGATTTGATAGATATTTATTTTGGTAATCAGGCATTACAAAAAGTAGTGTTCCGGAGTGCTGTTACCGGTACTATCTGGCCCATCAAACAAAAATCCCCCTCCGAAATGAAACTTCCGAATTTTCGTTGGCTGGATAGCCGGAGACCTAAGACGAAATACGAGTTATTTTAAACTCAGACTTTTGCATTTCCTTTAGACTTTGTGGCTTCATTTTTCGTTTAGTGTACAACAAAACAAAGTCACCATGAAAAAAATAGTAATTGCTTTTGTACTGATTGCAAGTATAGGGTTTTTAAATCCTGCTTCAGCACAAGGTTATAAAACAGCATTAGGTGTACGACTTAGTAGTTCCACCGCAATGGTCAACAATTCTGTTTCTATTAAACATTTTATAAATGAAAAAGTAGCCATTGAGGGACTCCTTTCTTTTGGTGATCCATTAGCTATTGGTGCGTTGGTAGAGATTCATAAGCCATTGTCTGCCTCTGGCCTTGCCTGGTTTTACGGTGGCGGTGGTTACCTTGGCTTTGTAAAAACTGTAAACACAACTACTCAAAAAACAAGTACCGATACAAATATTGGAGCACAGGGTGTAATTGGACTTGACTATAAATTCTCGAATGTTCCACTTAATATCTCCTTAGACTGGAAACCAGAACTGAATATTGTTACTGATATAAACTTTGAACCGGCTGCAATAGGTTTTACCGCAAGATTCACTTTTGGTAAATAAAACTTTATGATACTTTGAGTTTGTATGTAAACTCCCCGTCCCGCAAAAAGCGGGACGGGTTTTTTTTGTAATCCCACTACTGAAATTTCAGGTTTCCCCCGGCTTTCCACAATCTGCAAATTTTATCAGGTTTATGCGTTTTTGTGCAGGAATTTTACTTATTTTAGTTGCACAAAACTAATGCATGCTTAAAAAGGAAAGGCAGGCCTATATTTTACATCAGGTAAACCTGCATAATAAAGTCCTTTCTTCTTCTCTTTGCACAGAGATTAATGTGTCGGAGGATACTATTCGTCGTGACTTGCAGGAGTTGGCCACTGAGGGCAAAGTGATAAAAGTACACGGGGGTGCTTTATCCCATTCTTTTAACCAGGTATATTTTTCAACCAATGGTGTTTATTCCCAAAATCAAAAGAAAGTAATTGCCCAAAAAGCTATTTCACTTATCAGTAATGGCATGTTCATTCTTACCAGCGGTGGCACTACCATTTTGGAGATGGCCCGTTCTCTGCCTCCTCAATTAAAAGCGACTTTTATATCAGGCAGTATTCCGGCCATATTGGAATATATGCATCATCCAAATATTGAAGTAATAGTAATTGGAGATAAAATTTCAAAAAATTCCAAAATAACTATTGGTTCTGAGGCTATTGCCAAAATAAAAGAGGTCAAGGCAGACATATGTTTTCTGGGTACTAATGCTATAGATATTGAACATGGCATTACCGATAATGATTGGGAGGTGGTGCAGCTAAAGAAGGCCATGATTGAGTCTTCTAAAATGGTGGTATGCCTGAGTATTGCCGAAAAGGTAAATTCTGTGCAACCCATAAAAGTGTGTGACTTGAAAGAAATCGATATGCTGATAACTGAGTTACCGGCTAACGATCCATTACTGAAACCCTATTGTGATGCCGGGTTAAGAGTGGTATAATAATTTTTGAAACTGCTTATTAATTAATATTTCTAAAACGAAAAGCTATGAGACGAATTCTTTACTTTTTCCTGCTCTTTACCGCTACTAACTTGCTTGGAGTTGTTGCCAGAGCTCAGGAACGAACTGTTTCGGGAACTATTCTTGCAGATGATGATAATAGTCCATTGCAAGGTGTAACTGTTACCAACAAGAACACATCTAAAAGAGTGCAAACTAATGCTGTCGGTTATTATTCAATTGTTGCAGATAAAGGACATGTTATAATATTCACTTTTGTAGGTTATGTGAGGAAGGAAATAGTTATAGGAGATGAAAAAATGATTAACCCCAAGCTTACACCATCTGACCAGCAAATCGGCGAGGTAGTAGTTACTGCTTACGGAATTAAACGGGAAAAAAAATCGCTTGGATCAGATGTTCAAGAGATAAAAGGTGAAGATATCGCACAAACCCGCCGGGATAATTTCATTAACTCACTGGCAGGAAGAGTACCAGGTGCCAGTGTGGTAAGCACAAGTGGTGCACCCGGTTCTTCTACTTCTATTATTCTTAGAGGAGGTACTTCTCTGGGACTTACTAACCAACCACTTTTTGTTATCGATGGTGTACCTCTTG
>JANMFO010000171.1:0-29367 GCA_031374245.1 Chitinophagaceae bacterium
TTTTTGTTTCCGGTTGTTTTGTATTTCTTAATAAGGTCGGCAATGGGCCTTGCTTTTTTTTGTGTGTTGCAAAAATAACTGTTGAACAGTTGCAGAAATATCCATTGTGTCCATTTATAATAATTCGGATCGCTGGTTTGCACTTCACGGCTCCAGTCGTAGCAGAAACCGATATTGTCTAATTGCTTTTTAAATGTTTCAATATTTTTTTTGGTGGTAACAGCAGGATGCTGTCCTGTATCTAATGCATATTGTTCTGCCGGTAAACCAAAACTATCAAAGCCCATCGGGTGCAGCACATTAAAGCCTTTCAATCTTTTATAACGGCTATAAATATCAGATGCGATATAACCTAACGGATGACCCACATGCAATCCTGCCCCACTCGGATACGGAAACATATCCAGCACATAGTACTTGGGTTTGGAAAAATCATTTTCTACTTTATACGCCTTTGAATCTTTCCATTGCTGCTGCCATTTCTTTTCAATATCCCTGAAATTATATTCCATAGCTATTCCTGATTCTTGTTTATTATGCTGACACTTAAAATTGCTCAGTAAAGAACCGAGCGATGAAGAGTGCGACGCAACGAAGCTGATAGTAGTACTTCAGCGGGTTAATAAAAGTTTCTTTAACAAATCTTATAGTTCACATGGCAATATGAACCGGTATCAATCGTTTAAATGGGCAGCAAAAATACTGATTGTAGGCCTGAAATAGCTATTTTTGCTGCAACCCGTAAAATTCAAAATTCTATCACATGTCCCAATCAGGAAAAGCTTCCATCAAACGTGGCAAACCGTCTTACTTTATGTCCATTCTCGGTGTTACCCTTGTATTGTTCCTTTTAGGCATTATTGGCTGGCTGGTTATCAACGCCAATAAAATGGGTGATTACTTTAAAGAAAATGTGGAAGTGCGGACTTACCTGCGGGGCAACCTGAACCCAAAAGACAGTGTGGCACTGATGACGTACATTTCTACAAAGCCGTATGTAAAGTCGATTGAATATATATCGAAGGAAGAGGGTAAGAAAAAATACATGGAAGAAGAAAGTGAAGACTGGAGCAAAGTGCTGGATGAAAACCCCCTGCCCAATGCTATTTATTTCCGTATTAAAAAAGACTACGTAAACATTGATACCCTTAATAATATTAAGAAAGACCTGGAAGCCCAGACTTATGTGAGTGATGTAAAATACCCGGAAGCACTGGTGGGCAAGTTGAATAAGAATATCAAAACAGTAAGTATCTGGCTGTTGGTGCTGGTGGTTCTTTTTTCGCTGGTGGTTATCTTTTTAATTGATAATACCATCCGCCTGGCGATGTTCAGCAACCGTTTCCTGATAAAAACGATGCAAATGGTGGGAGCTACCCGCTGGTTTATTGCCAAGCCGCTGAACGTAAGAGCTATCATCAATGGTGCCATCAGCGGGTTGATTGCATCGGCCTTATTGTATGTTATTATAATGATAGCCGAAGGCTCTGTGGGCTGGCTGAAAACCATACATGATAATGGGCTGCTGATATTATTGTTCGCTATCCTGATTGTAACAGGTATTGCCATCACCCTCTTCAGTACTCACCGGAGTGTTCTAAAATATTTAAGGATGAAGCTGGATGATCTTTATTAGTCCGAAAGTCTGGAAGACGGAAAGACAGAAAGTTTATTTCTTGTCAATTATAAAATCTTTGTTTATTCAGGGTTGTCTTCCGGACTTTCCAACTTATGGACATCCCGACTTTTCACTATATTGCATCTCCAAAAACAACAAAAATGAGTGAGTCAAAAACAACCCCTTCCATGTTTTCAAAAGATAATTATATGTGGATGCTGGGCGGTGCCGTGCTGATTGCAATTGGTATGTTCCTGCTGTCTGGCGGCAAGAGTAATAATGACCCAACAGTATTTGATAAAGCGGCAGTGTACAGCACTACCCGCATTACTATTGCGCCAATTTTAATACTGGCTGGTCTGGTAGTTGAAATATTTGCCATCTTCAGAAAACCAAAAGGAGTTTAATCATTCAAATGATTTACAAATAATATTTTGAGGCGGTGAAAATTTCATCGCCTTTTTATTTTATGTTGCACCAATAATTACTGAAACCAATGAATACCATCGAAGCTATTGTAATCGCTATTGTAGAAGGGTTGACAGAGTTTTTGCCCATCTCATCTACCGGCCACATGATTATTGCGGAGAAAATAATGGGTGTAGAAGACAATGATTTTACTAAACTGTTTACGGTAGGTATTCAACTGGGAGCAATACTGGCGGTAGTAGTGTTATACTGGAAAAAATTTATTGACTTCAAAAGCTGGCATTTCTATTTAAAGTTATTGATAGCTGTAATACCTGCATTGGTGTTAGGTTTTATTTTTTCTGACAAAATAGATTCGTTGTTGGAAAGTTCATTAACTGTTGCCATAACCATGATAGCTGGTGGTATTGTCCTGTTATTTATAGATAATGTTTTCAATGTTCCGAAAATAGAGGCAGAAGAACAAATCAGTTTTCCAAAAGCATTCATTATCGGCTGCTGGCAATGTATTGCGATGATACCGGGTGTAAGCCGCAGTGCAGCAAGCATCATTGGTGGTATGCAGCAAAGCCTGACCAGAAAATTAGCAGCCGAGTTTTCCTTTTTCCTGGCGGTGCCTACTATGGCCGCTGCTACCGGGTACAAACTATTGAAAGGATATAAAACACTGAACACAGAACATATCAAATTGCTGGCTATCGGAAATGTGGTAGCTTTTATTATAGCCATGCTGGCTATTAAATTCTTCATTGGTTTTTTACAAAAGCATGGTTTTAAGCTGTTTGGTTACTACCGGATTATTGGCGGGGTAATTCTGCTGGTGCTGGTACTGGCCGGCATTATTAAGGGGTAAACTAATAATACCGGGAAAAGGGTATAGAATACAGCATATTTTTCATTACCTCTGTAAAAATTAAAACCTCAAAACACATGAAACAATTCATCCTCGCATTATTTATTGCAGCCGGATTGATGGCCTGTACCAACTATGGAAAAAAAGTATCGCAAGACTATCTTGAAGTGTATTATAAAGATGGGGTGAGCAAAGAAGAAGCGCAAAAAACACTTGATTTCTTATACCCCATTTGGAAAAATGCTGAAGGAAAAACTGACACTAAAAGTGTTCAGCTGACTAAAAGCGGCGACACGATTAGTTTCCGTATGGTAGTTGATAAAGACAAATTGGGTACGGTACAAGATGAAACATTTTATATAATGGGCAATTTGTTTTCTGACAGTTTATTTAAGGGCACACCTGTAAATATGGTACTTACAGATAACAGTTTTAAAACCATCCGTACGCTGGCGTATAAAAAAACAGAGGCCGGAAATAACTATGGTGAAAAAGTAACCGCCGGTAATATTGAGGTATATGCTAAAGATGGTTTTAGCCTGGAACAGGCACAAAACCTTGCTGATTTCCTGGAAAAACAAGTTGGATCAGCAAACACTGTAAGTTTTCAGGCAGAAAAAACTGACGATGGGGGCTACCTGGTGCGTATGGTATCTGATGAAGCAAAATCAAATGAATTGGGTGATGAGCCTTTTAATAAAATGGCGGCTGAACTATCTGAAAATGTTTTTAATGGCGGGCAGGTAACTTTCGAACTGACGGATAATAAATTCAACACCTTTAAAACATTTGAATCAAAAGCACAGTAAACTTTACGAAGTACTGTTTCCATTAATTATTTTTTGTACTAATTCTTTATAGCCCGGTTTACCAACAGCGTAACCCGGGCTTTTATTTTATATATAGTCTGCGAAATCCCTATTTTTACCCAAAGCATTTGGTATGCAAACGGCTCCTAAAAAAGTAGTAAATGCCTGGGCGATGTATGACTGGGCAAATTCAGCGTATAACCTTGTTATCACTTCCACTATTTTCCCGGCTTACTTTGAAGCGGTTGCAGTAGATGACAAAGCAACTTCTAAAACCATCGTTACCTTTTTAGGCAGGCAATTTGAAAACACCGCCCTTTATAATTATGCAATGGCATTTTCAATGCTGATTGTGGCTGTCATGTCTCCTTTTCTATCTTCCATTGCGGATTATAAAGGGAACAAAAAGAAATTTCTAAATTTCTTTCTTACAATGGGCAGCCTTGCCTGTGCCTCCATGTTTTTCTTCGAGAAAAATACTTTAGCACTCGGTATTATGGCCATTATTATTGCTTCCATTGGTTTCTGGGGAAGCCAGGTCTTTTATAATTCTTTCTTACCTGAAATAGCTGCACCGGAAGACCGTGACCGAATAAGTGCCAGGGGATATGCTTTTGGATACGTAGGCAGTGTATTATTACAAATCATTTGTTTTGTCTTTGTTTTTAATCCTGGCCTGTTAGGCGGAGACGATAATTCAACTATCCAGTTCAGAACGTCTTTTCTGCTGGTGGGTATATGGTGGTGGGGCTTTGGGCAGTTTTCGTTACGCCGTTTACCCAAACCTGTTCCGGCTGGCGCAGGTGATTTGAAACATAAAATATTATCCAAAGGATATAAAGAATTACAGAAAGTCTGGAACCAGTTAAAACATCTTCCTCCATTGAAGCGTTTTCTTACCGCTTTCTTTTTTTACAATATGGGAGTACAAACCGTTATGCTGGTAGCAGCATTATATGGTAAAAGCGAATTAGAGATACCAACCACTAATCTCATCATTGCAATTCTTATCATTCAACTTATTGCTATTCCCGGTGCATTTACTATTTCCTGGCTATCATCAAAAATCGGCAACATCAAAACACTGATGATATTGGTAGTATTATGGATTTGTTTATGCGTTGTCGCTTATTTCCTTCCGGTAGGTGGCATTTATGAATTTTACACATTGGGGGCTGCGGTAGGTTTTATAATGGGTGGTATACAGTCCCTCAGCCGTTCCACTTATTCCAAGCTGATGCCAGTAACAAAAGATACTACTTCCTTTTTCAGTTTTTACGATGTAACAGAAAAGGTAGCGGCTGTTGTCGGCATTTTCAGTTTCGGGTTTATTACTGAATTAAGCGGGTCACAAAGAAGCTCTGTATTAGCACTGGGCATATTTTTCATTATTGGTTTGTTCTTATTATTTTATGCAAATGCTGCTGAAAAAAATAAAACTGTATGAATCTATATTCAGTAAATACAGGCTATTTCAAACTGGATGGTGGCGCTATGTTCGGTGTAGTGCCCAAAAGTATGTGGAATAAAATAAACCCTGCTGATGAAAACAATATGTGTCCCTGGGCTTTGCGTTCCTTATTAATACAAGATGGAAATCGCTTGGTATTGATTGATGCTGGCATGGGTGATAAACAGGATGCAAAATTCTTTGGTCATTATTATCTTCATGGTGATGATACATTGGATAAATCATTAGCCAAACATGGTTTTAGCAAAGATGATATTACAGATGTGTTTCTTACGCATTTACATTTTGATCATTGTGGTGGGAGCATTGTCAGGGAAAATGACAAATTAGTTCCGGCATTTAAAAAAGCTACATACTGGAGCAACAAGGAACATTGGGATTGGGCCACTTTCCCAAACGACAGGGAAAAAGCGTCTTTCCTGAAAGAAAATATTTTACCAATTGAAGAAAGCGGGCAATTGAAATTTGTTGACGTTACTGGTAGTGTTGATAGGCGGCTTGGTGAAACTTCTTTTACAGAAAACATATCAATCCGTTTCGTAAGTGGCCACACCGAAAGTATGATGCTGCCACAAATAAAATACAAAGGCAAAACGATTGTGTACATGGCCGACCTATTGCCATCTGCCGGGCATATCCCACTCCCCTATGTGATGGCTTATGATATGTTTCCGCTAACTACGTTAAATGAGAAAAAATCTTTTCTGAAAGAAGCTGTTGAGAATGATTACATCCTTTTCTTCGAACATGACCCGGTGCATGAATGTTGCAACCTGCAACAAACAGAGAAAGGTATCCGGCCAAAAGAATTTTTTAAGCTGGAAGAAATATAAAAATTATTTCAAAATACATTCACGCAGAGAAAAGGAGAACGAAGAGAATAAAATTTACAAATTTTCTCTGTTAGCTCTATGCCTCTGCATGATGAATATTTATTTTTTCTTGATAAGAGATGTCAATGGATGACGAAGATTGTTATAACCCATCATATCAATTTTTACTTTGCCCACCACCAGAGGGCTTTCTACCCGTAACGGAATATGATTCATATCGTCTGATATCCATACCGTCATATTTTCTCCGCCTTCGAAAATAGTCCCTTTTAATAGTAAGGGTTTTATCTTCAATGCCATAAATTTCCCATATTTTGTTTTGATTTCTTCTCTTCCCAAATACCGGATATACATATTAAACACTTCATTATCCAGGAACATAGAAAACGGAATTTTATCATCCGGTCGTAATCTGGAAAAATCAATGTTGCGGGCATAATACATGGCACTTACCACATCCTGAATACAGGCCGGCACTTTAAATACACCATTGATGGCAGTCGCTGTGTTGACTGCTTTATTAAAAGTTATATTCTGATATATTTTATATCCGCCTTCATTGACATTGCGTACGAATTTCAACGGCTGCATGGTAGCTGTATCAATATAAGATTCATACTTGTCCCTCACTTTATAAATCCAGTCATAAGAAGAATTTGTTTTCCCATCACCGGTTACATGATATACCGGACGGTTATTAATAGTTTCCAGCTGGCTGGTGAACGTAGCGTTACCCGCATTTACATAAATACCGGCCACTGCATAATAAACAGTGAACGACACTTCTTCATCTACTTTGAATGAAACATTACGGATACCACAAAAAGTATCTGCCGGTTGATTAGTAGTAGTCGCAAAGCCAAACAAGCCCAATGCTAATGGTGCAAATAGTTTAAGTTTTTTCATTTTTCCCCGAATAGATTTTTTTAATGCCTAATATTAATAAACTGCCGATGATGGCGGGAATAATCAGGTTGATAAGCCAGATACCCGCAGTTGCTAATCCTATGCCTGCGATATTGGTACTATAAAGACCTACTAACGTTTTGGTAACAAACCCCCGCTGCACTAATTCCAAAATAGCAAAAGACGGTATAGCTGCCAACACCAGAAACGAAACACTCACTGTCCAAAAACTTTGCCACCAGGTTATCTCCACACTGAATAAACGAAACAGCAGGTAATATTGTATAATAAAAACAATGAACCTGAATAGTGATAATGACAACAGCTTCAGCAATAAAGTTGCATTAAAATCTTCTAAAGCCCTGACCAGGTAAGCAAAGCGGCTACTACCAGGCAACCGATCCACCCACTTTATCAGCCATGAAAGTTTGAAATAAAATAGTGTTAAAACTGCTAATACAGTCAGCACACCATACAGAATTACCTGCATCCAGATAGAAGATATCAAATGCTTCTCTTCAATTGTTGATCTTAATAGTATTAATCCGATACTCCCCATCAGCAAAGTGATGATAAGCTGGCTGATGCTACCAACAATCGTAATAGAAATTGTCTTCAACCGGTTGCCTTCATCCATATACATTACCCTGCCGAGGTATTCGCCAACCCTGTTTGGTGTACTTACAGAAAATGAAACGCCTGACAACACAGCTTTAAATGCTTTAATAAAACTAACCTCCTGAATTTCTTTTACCGAAATTTTCCATTTAATGGCTTCGACCGACCAGTTCACAAACATCAGTACAATAACACCAACAAGATTCCAGAGCATCGGTCCATTAAACGATTCACGGATATGCTGCCACGCATTACCAAGGTCTGGCTGATGTTTTATTTCCCGGTAAATAGACCATGCTAACCATATAAACAATACCGGCCCGAGGAAGTAATTGATGAAGATTTTGATATTTCGGTTCAGCTTCATTAATCTTGTAAAAATACATTCCTGTTTGCAAAAGCCTTCTAAAATAATCCTTGGCATCGACCCCGGCACTATCGTGATGGGTTATGGATTAATAACTGTTACCGGCAACACGATTACTTTATTAGAGTTGGGAGTATTAAAACCCGGCAAAGTAGAAGATGGTTATAAAAAACTACAACTCATTTTTAACACTGTCAGCGGACTTATCACTAAATATCAACCAACTGATTTTGCAATTGAAGCCCCTTTCTTTGGAAAGAATGTGCAAAGTATGCTCAAACTTGGCCGGGCACAAGGTGTAGCCATAGCCGCTGCCATGCGGCACGGATTGGAAGTAGTTGAATACTCACCCAAAAAAGTAAAACAATCCGTAACGGGAAATGGCAATGCGGATAAAGAACAAGTGATGAAGATGCTGCAAACATTATTATCATTTAAAGAAAGTCCTAAATATTACGATGCCACCGATGCATTGGCGGTGGCAGTCTGCCATCATTATCAAAGTAGTTCAATCTTAGGAAAAGTTGGAAAGAAGAGTTTAAAAGGATGGGATGAGTTTATAAAGAAGAATCCAGGGAGAGTTAAATAGCAAAATAATTTAATCATCTGTATTACTACTATCAGTTTCGTTGCACCGCATATTTGTACGTTCTCTTCGCTATTCAGCATTTGCGAATGCTGTTGTATTTGATTGAAATTCGTTTAAATTTGAAAACTCATCCGAATAAAAAATGATTTATGAAATTACTACTCCGCATTTTTATCATTACATGCTCTCTTTATTTTCCAATAAATTCTTTTTCCCAAACCATTCAACAAAAAGTAAATCAGTACACCAAAGCCAATGAGAAAAAGTTGATGGATGAGTATTTGCAGTTTGTTTCTATCCCCAACGTTACCAGAGATACCGCTAACATATTACGCAATGCTGCATTTATCAAAAACATGATGGAGCAGCGGGGAATCAAAGCAGAATTTCTTACGGGCATTACACCTAATGTAAGCCCTGCTGTATTTGGCGAAATAAAAGTACCTGGTGCAAAAACCACTTTAGCTTTTTATGCACACTATGATGGCCAACCTGTAAATGCAGCAAAATGGACTGGTGGTTTAAAACCATTTGAACCTGTGTTTATAGATAAACCAATTGAACAAGGAGGAAAAATTATTTCTGCTGGCAATGGCATTTTTCCCGAATGGAGATTAACCGGCAGAGGAAGTGCAGATGATAAAGCCGGAGTAATGACAATATTAAATGCTTACGATGCATTAATAAAAACCGGTGCCACACCAACACATAATATCAAATTCTTTTTTGAGGCTGAAGAAGAGTTAGGTTCAATACATCTTGATGAAATATTTACAAAGAATAAAGAAAAATTAGCAGCTGACCTTTGGGTAATTGCTGATGGGCCACGACATGTATCCGGAAAAAAGATAATCACTTTTGGTGTGCGGGGTGATGTGAATATGGACCTGACGGTATATGGCGCCAAACGTCCGTTACATAGTGGCAACTATGGCAACTGGGCACCGAACCCTGCAAAATTAATAGTGGATTTATTAGCCAGCATGAAAGATGAAAAAGACAACATACTTGTAAAAGGATATTATGATGATGTAATACCACTTTCTACCAGTGAAAAAGAAGCCATCAAAAAAATCCCCAATATTGAAGAAACATTAAAAAAGGAATTAGGAATAGCCGTACCAGATGGCAATGGAAAATCCTTTATCGAATTACTGCATTTACCTACACTAAATATAAACGGCATTCGCAGTGCAGATGTGGGAGAACTGGCGGCCAATATTATTCCTACTAAGGCAGAAGCTTCATTGGACTTACGATTAGTACTGGGCAATAAAGTAGAATCGCAGATCAATAAAGTAGTGAAGCATATTGAAGCAAAAGGCTTTCATGTAATAGACCATGAACCAACCGAAGAAGAACGATTGAATTATGGTAAGCTTATTAAAGTAACACATGGTAAAGGCTACCCCGCACAAAGAACTCCTTTTGATATTCCTTTGGTGCAAAAATTAGTGAAAGCAGTTCAGTCAACCGTAAAATATCCTGTTGTATTGTTACCATCTGCCGGAGGTAGTTTACCCTTGTATCTTTTTGAAAAAACATTGAAGACAAAAGTAATTTCTGTTCCCGTTGTTAATTATGATAATAATCAACATGCAGAAAACGAAAATATGCTGGTTAAATATCTGTGGGAAGGAATTGAAACGATGGCACTAATTATGATGATGGAAGAATAATTACAGATGCGCCAAAATCTTCTCCTGCACTTTCTTCAAACTCTCTGCCGAAGCCTGTGGCTTTGCCTGCACAAAATTCAAATCATTCGCAGAATTGATTGGTATAAGATGAATATGTGCATGCGGTACTTCCAAACCAACCACACTGATACCACAGCGGTTGCAATCAAATGTTTTTTCAATAGCATGGGCTATCGGTTTTGCAAACAACAGCATTTCACTTAAATAGTCATCCGGCAAATCAAATAACTTATCAGTTTCTGTTTTTGGTACTACCAGCACATGTCCTTCCCGCAGCGGAAAAATATCGAGAAAGGCGAAAAATTTTTTATTCTCCGCAATTTTATAGCTGGGTATTTCGCCGGCAATTATTTTTGAAAAGATTGTCATACTACCAAAAATTTTAGATTTAATTGAAAATAAATAATATCTGATCTTTTTGAGCAAACCGGACGTGTATGTTACAAAGCTATTATTCTTTTGAAATAAAAAAGCCTTCAAAAAATATGAAGGCTTTCTGTTTGAAAGGAACGAAATTTCGTTTTCCTATGCTGTTATCTCTTCAATTTTAAATTTCAATATACCGGCTGGCACTTGTACTTCAGCTGTTTCTCCTACTGTTTTTCCCAGTATCCCTTTTCCGATTGGTGAGGTCACTGAAATTTTACCAGCTTTCAAGTCTGCCTCTTGCTCACTTACAATTTTATAGGTAACCTGTTTTTTAGTCCCCACATTGGTCATCGTAACTTTTGTAAGAATAGAAACTTTGCTGGTATCAATATTTGCCTCATCCATTACCCGGATATTCGATAACGCACCTTCAAATGCTGAAATTTTCGCTTCCAGCAGACCCTGTGCTTCTTTGGCTGCATCATATTCAGCATTTTCCTTAAGGTCACCTTTTTCCCTTGCTTCGGCAATAGCTTTGCTGGCAGCGGGACGGTCCACTGATTTCATCTTTTTCAAATCTGCTTTCATTTGCTCCAGTGTTTCCTTGGTCACATATTGAAAGTCGCTCATGTTCACCTCCTTTTATAGCTCGCCGGTGGCAAGTCGTTAAAAAAAATAACAACGCCCCAGTTTGTGCTGAAGCGTTGCATTATTGTACCACAAATATAAAAAAAATATTCTGTAACAAACAATTGTTTTAGCCTTTCCTCTGGCTACCTGTTGCGTACAAATTCATAGATAATATCCGAACTCAGGGAAAATTGCACGGCCTTAATCCTGTCAAAATCATTGCGAAAGCTAAAATCATCGAAATCCCAGTTAATAAATTTATTCCGTGTAAAATCAATCAGGTTTAACCGCAAATGCCTGTAAGTCTGGTCTTGCCAATCACCATTGTTATAATAAGACCTTGAATACCTGTCTGCATTCCAGTAACCATTAAGTGTATCTGTAGTGCTGGTATATACCGCTGTTCCATTCTCATTGAATGTAAAGACACCACTTTCATACCCAGTTTGAAAATGGTCCCGGTCAAAAAGCTGTTGCCGGTAAGAGGAATTTAATTTCCATTGACCAATCAAGCGGTCTTCGTATGTTTTTGAACAGGAAGAAAAAATTAAAAAGATAAAGCTGAAGAAGAGTAGATGTTTTCTCATAAACAAGCATTTTCCAAAATTGCCGAAAGAATAATGCCATCTATGTTATCTGTTAGTCATTTAACAAATGATTTACAGCCCCAGCTTATCCAATATTATTTTTGACATCTTATAAAATGCCTCATTACTATAGCCAGCAATATGCGGAGTGATAATTACATTCGGTTGAGCCAGCAACCAATCCAGTTGTTCTTTTTCTTCTGTTGTGTAAGAAGGCAACTTCTCATTTTCTAATACATCTAACCCAGCTCCTGCAATCTGTTTGTTCTTTAATGCTTCAATTATCACATCAAGGCTTACCACTTTGCCTCTTGCCGTATTCAAAAAAAATGGTTTTCGTTTAAGGGAATTAAAAAATGCGGCATCAGCCATATGCAGCGTTTCTTCTGTAAGCGGAATATGAAAGCTGATAATATCTGCATACCGGCAAATCTGTTCAAGACTGGCTTCCTTAATATAATCTTTTGCAAAACCGTACTTGTATTTATCATAAGCAAGTACCGTTACATCAAACGGCTGCAGCAATCTGGCAAAACTGCTGCCGGTATTTCCAAAACCGATAATACCAACGGTTTTACCACTTAGTTCTATACCCCGGTTTTCATCTCTTTTCCAATACCCTTGTTTTACTTCCTGCTGAGATGAAGAAATTTTATTCAGCAGATTTAATAATAAACCCAATGTATGTTCTGCTACCGCATTCCTGTTACCTTCCGGACTGCTGATACATTTTATGCCTTTACTTTCTGCATATGGCACATCTATCATTTCCATACCGCTACCAAGCCTGCCTATCCATTTTAAATTAACAGCTTTATCAATAAGATTTCTATCAACTTTAATTCGTGTTGTTACCACTATCCCTTGCGCATCATGAATACTTTTCAGTAACTCATCATAAGTAATAGAAGGCTGGTACAAAACAGTAAATCCTTTTTGCTGAAAGTGCTCCTGTAAATATGGATGTGCTTGTCCTGTAATTATTACTTTACTCATCTCATTTTAAATGTCAGGTCAGCAAACTGTTTAATGCTTAGTTGCTCTGCCCTTTTGTTAAACAATTCATCCTCCAGTATTGTTGCATCAAACAACCCTTTCACAGCATTCCGCAGCATTTTTCTCCGCTGGTTAAACGATGTTTTTACCAAAAGAAAAAAATCCTTCTCTGATTTCATTGGCAATAATTCTTTCTTTGGAGTCAGCCTGATAACAGCACTCATTACACTGGGCGGTGGCTGAAAACATTTCGGGTTTACATCAAATAAATATTCAACATCAAAAAAAGCCTGCACCAGTACACTTATAACCCCATACACTTTATTTCCTTCCTTTGATGCTACTCTTTGTGCCATTTCTTTCTGAAACATCCCTACCATACAATCTACATCGTCTCTCCAATCCAGTATTTTAAAAAGTATTTGTGAAGAAATATTGTAAGGAAAATTGCCCACTACTGTAAATTTTCCAGAGAAAGGTTTCTCTATATCCAGGATGCTCTGATGAATAATTTTTTCTTGCAACTGCGGAAATGTTTTTTTCAGGTACTCTACCTTTTCATCATCCAGTTCCACTGCTTTAAAGTCAATATTATTAATATCGAGAAGATATTTTGTTAATGCACCGCCGCCCGGCCCTACTTCCACCAGTTGGGTAAACGGATGCTCCTGCAATGCATCCACAATTTTGCGGCAGATATTTTCATCTTTTAAAAAATGTTGTCCTAGCGATTTTTTGAGGGTGTACATTGCTGCAAATGTACTCGATATGCTGTACCTGTTTACTAAAAAGCCCCTGAAAAGGGGCTTCTGCTACTAAAATATTGTTAACGGTATACTGAATTTACTTACCGATTATAAGTTTTCGCTTAATTATTGTATCCCCCATTCTTACCTGAACAACGTAAGTTCCATCATTGAGCTTATCCAGGTTATTTAGGGCAAGATTATTTCCGCCGGGTAACAATGGATATTTTTCCATTCTCACATCCCTTCCATGCATATCGATGATGATAATTTCGGCCACAATATTTATGTTACTATTTATATAGAGATTTGTATTATTTTTTGCCGGGTTAGGCATAATAGAAACCATTTCTGTTATATTATATATATCTACAGTTCTTACTTCACTATATTTTGTTGTTCCGTTTGCATTTATAAGTTTCAGCCTGTAAAACGATTTACCCTTTAAAGCCTGCAAATCGTTAAATACATAATCGTGAGTTTCACTGCTCACACTTCCTTTTGCACTTACAAAACCTATCGAAGCCCAGTTTATTCCATCGGAGCTTCTTTCAATACCATAACCGGGAGTATTGACCTCACCAAGTGTTGTCCAGCTAAGATTTACTGTTGAATTATCTGCAATTCTTGCATCAAACGTAAGGAGTCTTACTGATAATGGAAAATCATCTATTGCCACCCGGTAATCTTCCACTTCACCATTACTAAAATAACCGGTAGCATTAGAAGCAGTCATACCATTAGCCGCAGAGGTTAGCCGCACTCTTAAAAAAGTGTAGGTGCCGCTGAGTAATGATGAAGATATACTTGGCCAGAATAAATTAACTGATTGAACAGAAGTTGATGATGGTATAGTAATAGGAGTTAATGCTTCACTGGCATCAAACACTCCATTCCCATTATAATCAAACCATGCAATAAGCCTGGCATTGGCACCGGTATGATTATATACCTGTGCAGTAGCCAGAAACTGATTGGAAGAAGGATCGAAAACTGATAAGAAGGTAAGGGCATCATTATCATCATCACCATCACCGGTAGCATCCGCCGAAGTCAGTTTATTAAATTCCTGATCCCAGTCTGTTGCAAAAACCTGTCCCATAAATAAAGTAGTATCTTTTTCATGCAAAGCCGGTGATAAGGCTACCGGATCATAGGATGCCGGAGCATCTCCAAAATCAGATTTGGGCCTGAAGCCGGTAGCATCTCCACAGAATCCTTTCCAATCGAGTACTGTAGCGCCTGTTATTGTTGTTAGCGGCCCGATAGTTCCATTCATATTATATACGGCAATCTGATCGTAAACCCAGTATCTTGTATTGTTCCAGGTAATACCAGCTTGTCGTGGTGTAAGGCCACCGGTATAATAGTTGTTGGTTATATTTTGTGTTTGCAGATCATAATGGGTAAACCTTCTGGCAGCTGCATTTGGCGAACCTGCAAAATCTACCAATAATCCATCCGCTATGGTAAAATCATTCCAATCATGCAGAGAAGTGCCTGCTCCATCATCTGATGGTGTCGCATACACCTGGCAGGCTTTAATGGCATTGCCGCCGGGTACGTCAAATTCGATGCGCCAGATAATGGTTTCCCTGCCACCATTATTACCAGGTGTCAGATTTCCTTCAACACCAAAATATAAATCATTATCATAAAAAGCACAGCCTGCAGATTCCACACCACGATTATAAGTTGGAATTCCTAATGTATTGACATTAGGAACCAGTACACTCATTACTTCTGTGTCAAAATTATATCGCTTGATGGTTTTATTAATAGCAGGATTAGAAGTAAAGTCTATTACATAATATAAATTATACTGAAGATGATCAAATGAAATACCATTAATATATCTTGGAGAAGTGGCATCCTGGAAAATCATTTTGGCCTGGCCGGTAGCTGTATTAATTAATGAAACCGTATTGGTATCTGAAGTACCAATAACATAAGTAGGCTGACCGGTGAAAGGCTGCGAAGCAATAAAATAATTGACCGGGAAAGTACCCACAACGCAGGCAGACAGATCCGATAACCAGAAATCGCCTGCTGTACCACTCATTGCAATTGTCACTGTCTTTACAGGACCTGCTATTGTTATATTAACAGTACCAAGATTTACATTATTAGCCTGTGCCGCAGCAGGTGCCTGCCCTTGTGCATTAATAGTTCCTGACCCTGTTATTACTACAGTTCCACCTGCAGGTTTTGCCATAGTAATTAATAATGGTACTGCAAATCCATTAACCGCCGTTACATTCACCCTTTGGCTATTATCAATATCATAAAGTGAGAACTGAAGATTGTTAACTTCATTATCAAAAGTAAAAGTGATGTTGCCATTTCCGGCATATTGTACATCAGCCCCTGTTCCAAAAGATCCTGCTTCACCGGTGTGCAGTATATTTTCTCCGGTTGTTGTTATAGTTCCGGGATAAACAATCTGCACCCGGTTGACACCTATAGCAAAGGCCTGCGTCTGGCTCATTGCAGCAGATACATATCCTGCATAATTTCCGGTTGTAATAAGATAATCTAAATTATCCCAGTTAAGATTTGCTGTATTGCTGCCTGAAATACATTGCGAATAAGAAATACTGGTATTCATTGCAATGAAAAATAAAATCAATTGCAACTTAGAAAAGAATAATAAGCAGACTTTGGGTAACACTGTTTTCATAGACACACGGATTTGGTACTTGAAAAATACAATTACTTAAACTTCTTACATAGAGTAGATTCCAGTACCCGTTTTGGGTTTAAATGCATCACATATTACCTGATAGAAAGTGCCGGATTAGTAACAGAATTTAGTAATACCGGCGGGAAATCATCAGTATTATTTACATATGATGCTAAGTAGTCTTACGACATTACCCTTAAATGATAGAATTTCTTCCTTGACAATACAATAAATGGCGGTTTCCCAGCCACTTGCAGAGCAGGTTTTACAACTTGATTGAGGGCAATTATTTCCTTATTATTTTGTTGGAGTACATTTCATTATTGATCCTTACTTCCAGTACATACATTCCACGAGGGATAGAAGAAAGATTGTTTAATGTATAATAAGATGAGCCAATTGATACCTGTTGTGCTTCTTTGCGGATAATTTTTCCCTGCATATCAATAATGCTTACAATCAGCTTGCCAACCTTTGCTGCATTATACCTGAATAATAACTGATCCGAAAATGGGTTACCCAATATTTTAAAATCATTTTTATTATTCCCCCTGATAAATATAACATCAGAATAATAATACGTTCCATCTGTATTAACAGCTTTCAAGCGATAATAAAAAGAAGAAGATAATACATTACGGAAGTTATCCGTATAACTATACGTAGTTGCTTCTGTCGAATTTTGTGCTGTTATACTGACAATACTTTTAAAATAATTCCCATCCAGGCTTCTTTCCAACTCATACCTTGATAAATTCTGCTCTTGTTCCGTATTCCATCTTAATTCATTTGCATCATTCCTGTTTTGACCGGTAAAAGAAGTAAATGTTACAGGTAATGTAATTGGTGGCACAAAAAGATCGGATCGGAATGCCCCTTTACCATGAGTAGCTGCTACAATTTTGTTATCTGCTGTAGCCTGTAAATCCATCACCAACGTTCCTTCAGGGAAACCGGTGCTAAAATCGAACCAGTTCACACCCTTGTTATGGCTTACATACACTCCAAAATCACAGGCGGCATAAATTACATTTTTCCTCAAAGGATCAATCATAATGGCATTGAATGGAACATCCGGAAGTCCTGTACTTCTGTTGAGCCAGGTAGCACCACCATCAGGTGTTAAATAAACATGCCCGCCACCAAAACCACCCATGGTGATATATACGCTATCATCACTAACACTGCTAATAGCAATATCTGTGATAAACCTGTTCGGTAATGAACCTGTTATATCAGAAAAAGTATATGTTGTATTACCAGATGCATTAATGCTTCGTAATAATTTGGGATTACCTGTTACATTTAAAGAATTGTCAGTCCTTTGAGATAAATTGGATGTCGAAACATAAACTTTATCCGGGTTGGTAGGCGATATTGCCAAAGCAATGGCTGGTTTAAAAGTTGCATCTATCGCCCTTGTCATACCAGCCGCACCTGCTCCGGCTGGGTCAGATCTGGAAAAAGTGGCTCCGCCATCAAGGCTTATATGAAGATTGTCAGTACCTACATAAGCGATTAAAGGGTTTGATTTACTGATAGCAACAGGAGCCATAAATCCTGTTCGGTCATCGTACACAGCTGGTGCATAACCATACCCCAGATTAATAAGTGGTTGTGTTTCCGATCCTCCCGCATTTGTAGAATAAAAAACTGCACGGGCATCATTGGAATAAATTACTCTTTGGTCATTTACAGGATGAAAAACTGACGGGCCCCCATCACCACCAACAACAGTACTCCAGGATGTTCCATCAAATTTAACCACACCGTTATCTTGTAATCCCCCAATCATTATGTTGGCTGTTGCAAGAGAAGGTGAAACAGCAAAAGCAGCATAAAATTGTACCGCTATCAAACCATTATTAATAGCACTGAATGAAGTACCACCATTTATGCTTTTATACATCCCCCCATCATTGGCTATATATATAATATTAGTATTGGAAGAAAGGATTTCTATATCATGTACATCGGCATGTCCCCCAGATGCAGCTGCCCTTGTTCCTCCAGTTGTTGCATTGGTTGATGTATATGTATAATAATTTACTCCCCCCATCAAAACACTGTTAGCATCTGAAGGATCAACTTCTACTTCATGTGCAAACCAGTATTGTCCACCACAATGATTAGAGCCGGTTTTCAAAAACCAGGTTGCTCCAAAATCGCTTGACATATACAATTCACTTCCACTTCCACCACTTCCCACTCCGGCATATAAACGGGTGCCGTTATTATCAAGACTTACATAGCCCTGATAAGTGGAGCCAATGGTAGCAGATGGCGTCCATGTAGTGCCGCCATTAGTTGTTCTGTAAACTCCTTTAACAGGATCAACAAGATTTCCAACTGAAATCACAATCTGGTTGGCATCCGTTGGATGAATAGCAATATCTTTTACATAATTAACAGCAAATAAAGGTGTGGCGCTCCAGCTAACTCCTCCATCTGTGGATTTATACAATCCGTCTGTAGCACATGCGTACACTGTGTTCGCATTGTTAGGGTCATACATTAATCGCTGAATGGCAAATAAGTCTGAAGTGTTTTTTGAAAGTACCTGTGTCCATGTAGATCCACCATCTGTACTTCTGATAATACCAACGCCATATGTTCCTCTTGCCTTCCATACATTATAACCAATATTGGAATTATTAGTACGATATACTTCACCGGTACCTGCCAGCAGTATACTGCTATTGGTGGGATGATATACGATTGATGCAACACCTAATACAGGTAAATTAGTGGGCACATAACTCCAGCTGCCGCCTGCATTCGTTGATTTCCAGATACCACCACCTGCTGAACCAATAAATAAATTGTTGGCATTGTTGGGATCTATTGCTATAGTAAGAATGCGGCCTCCAATGTTGGCTACTGAGGTACCTAATTGCGCCCAATTCCCATAGCTTTCTATACTTATCTGATTTCCTGATAAGCCAGAAGTATTTTTCTTAATTTCTTTATATTCCTCCCAGGCTTTCAAATATTTTTGTGTCATGTTGGTCGCATCGGGATAGCCCCGTGTCCATAACCAGGATGCCAATTGTTTGTCAGCACCTGTTTGATGTCCTTCTCTTTCTTTTTCTTTTTCTTCGTTTACAGAATCATTTTTGTAAGTATTACATGACAGTAGTACTGCAATTACAATAAAACAAAGTGATGATAATAATGAATGGGGCTTCATAGAAAACGGGATTAGATAAATAGAAAAGTACAACGACATCGAAAATTTAACAAGGTAGATTAGAGAGGTAAAATTGCAGGATTAAATCAGACATTACCCCTTTAAAGGTTGCGAAAAAATCGCTGCCGGCATAGTATGTTGTACATAAGAAACCCTCTCCTTTTTGGAGAGGGTTTCTTGCAGGAACCACTCTGCAAATAATAACCAGCTACCTATTTTATCACACTGAATTTTTTAATAATAATTTCATTGCCCATATTCAGCCGCAGGTAATAAAGGCCTGTTGGTAAATTGCCTGCCTCACTGTAGGTAAACGTATTGCTGCCTTTCACTACATTCTCCGTATACTTCTGTACAATCTTTCCATTGCCATCCACTATATGTATCTGTGCCACTATTGATTTTTCAGAACCGATAAGCAACTGCAACCGGCTCCGTACCGGGTTGGGTAATATCTGTACCTCCGTTGCTCCTCTCTTATTGCGGTGCAGGATAATTATGTTGCTCAGCTTTATCTTGCCGTTGCGGGATACTGTTTTTAACCGGTAATAAATCTGTTCTGTTGTGATACCCGTCACCTCGTCGGTGGTACTGTATGATTCGGCTGCATTTACTACCGATCGCCCAGCTATCATGCCCACATCATTGAAATTAATACCATCTACACTTCTTTCTATGGTAAAATGATCCACTTCCTGATCACATAATACCGTCCAGTCCAGTTTGGTCTTCTCGTTCTGCAAGGCTGCTTTAAAGGTGACAACTTCACAGTTCAACACATAAAACACACAACGCCAGTCCCTTTCTGTCGGACAGCCAAACACCGCTATCGCACTGTGCTGTACCGTTGTTATTGAACCCGGTGGTATCTGACCACTCGTTGTACCACCATTACCCATATACCTTGATGTGGGCTTGGAGGAGGTATTATCATTATCAAAACGATTATCCAGTCCGTCTCCATCCGTATCCACTCCCGTCAACGTTACATTATCATCCGGCATGGCATTAAAATTCAAATCATTCCCCTCTACCCTGTCGATTAATCCATCTCCATCCGTATCACTATCCAGGTAATCGGGTACAGTATCTCCATCTATATCACAGGGGTGAATACCATCACCACCAAAACCATTAAAATTATCATACGCATTATCTAAACCATCTCCATCTGTATCTGCATACGCCGGTAACAGGTATCCTAAGGTTGTTAATCCTTCTACGTTATCCGGTATGCCATCATTATCTGCGTCTATATCATAAGGGTTCGTTCTGCCGCTTCCATCGGTATTGGGTATTGTAAGTGATGGTAAGGCGGCTTGTACCGTATTTCTTCCATTGGTATTTAATCCTCCGTCTATTCTTCCATTCCAGTCTGCATCTGTAAATCCGGCTTCCTTTACATCACTTATTCCATCATTATCACTATCTAAATCATACGGACTTGGTTTGCTGTCTGCATCCATATTCTTATTGGGCCATGTATCCGTACGGCCATCATTGTTTCCATCGGTTCCGGTAAGGAGTATTGAAGCGGCCGAATTTTCTGCTACCAAATCATTACCTACATCCCCGTCTACCACATCGGCATAGCCATCCCCATCTGCATCGGCAAACACACTTACCTTGGCACTATTGCTCGCATCTGTTCCAAACGCTTCTGTTATATCAGGTATACCATCATTGTCACTATCCAAATCTAAATAATTAGGTATACCATCGCCATCCGTATCCAATGGCCCCAGCCCTAATGCTGAATTGGTGACTCCCGTATTATTGGCATCTACATTCTGCGAAAATCCATCATTATCAGTATCACTATAGTTATCGATTATTCCATCCCCATTGGCATCCACTCCAAAACTTTCTACCGTATCGGGTATACCGTCATTATCACTGTCCAAATCCAGGTGGTTCGGTATACCATCCAAATCTTTGTCCATATTATCATTTACCCCATCACCGTTGGTATCTGTAAATCCCGGAAAATTAATGTCATAAAAATTAGGTATCCCGTCATTATCTGAATCAGCACTGGGATCAAAATTATCATTGAACCCATCGGTATTATTATCTATAAACCCCGGATACTGCGCATCATTCCAGTTCAGATTAGCATCCCCATCATGGTTGCCCCACGCTGCCGGCAAATTCATCTCTACATAATCCGGTATGCCATCATTGTCATCATCTATATCAGGACAGGCTGTTACAAACACCGCAATCCGTATCGTATCATCACAACTACCAGGACCATCATAAAAGGCATAAATGACACGGTTAAAATTAATTACTGTAGATGGGTTGAACACAGTACCAGGGCCAAATGGCAGGCCCGTATAAAAACGATAACCCCCATAAAGGGCTACAGGAATTGTAACGGTGGTTACCGGGCAAATGTTTGCCAATACAGTATCTCCCCGTGGAGTACATGAGCCTGAAATAGTATTGGAAACAGGGTTAGGTGTATTACAACCTGAAATTATAACGCCACTGGAATCGTATAAATTCAGTAAAGACAGTTTACCACCATAACTGATGCGGGCCCTGTTGGTAATACTTGTATTACAGGCAAACACAGCACAAGAACCAGCTGAAAATACTTCAAACGTAACGTTTCCATTAATACCCGGGTTCACTTCTCCCCCGGTTGTTCCATTGGCACCTGTTCCCAAACGGAACAGTACCCTGTCGTTGGTCACATCATATTCCGCTTCATCATCACCTACTGCATCTGTTTTTACCACCCCATTGATACGCAATGAGCCAGGTTTAAAACTGGTACCTGATGGAATATTATCAATAATCGTAGTAGCGGTACTGGCATCATTACCAGCATTCCGAAAATCTACCTGGTATCGAAGCTGATCACCCGGTTGAAACACTCCTCCATTAATGTCGGTAGAGGTTTTAGAAAGACGAAAAGTTGGGGTATACTGAGAGATAGCTGTGGTAGCCACCTGCAACATATAATTTTCTGATGGAGAGCTAAACCTGATACTTGCTGAAGATTGACTATTACCTAATACCGCATTGGCAACATTAGGTACATCAATTATATCGGCATCATAACCCAATGTATTATTATGAGCAGGATTTCTTGTAGTTACTACCGCCCCATAGGTGGATATAGTACTGTTCCACATATCATTCAGGTTAGCCGTAGCATTAGGTGTCATATTTGTATATGTACCTATTACAGGATTTGAATTTTGTTTGAACGAAAATTCATCAGTTGAAACCCTGTCACCATCAAATACAACTGCACCCAATTCACAATCCACGGGGCCACTTGGTGGGGTTAAAAACCCTGTTATCGGTATATGCAGAGCCGGGTCTCCTCCATTCATAACAACAGATCCATCATATACTGTAAGGTTACGTACTATGGTAGAGGGATCTGAATAAGCAATTACAATTGTCCAGCCACCAGCCGCATTTACTATCCCTGCCGGGCTGCAAACATTAGCAACGGTATAAGTACCATTGGGGCTGGTAACATTAACCAATGATGTTATGTCTGCAAAACAACGGTATCCTGTATGGGGCAGACCCGGAACTAATGTTCCGTTATGGTAATCAGTTTGTGTTGATGTTAAGTTTGTGAACGAACCGGCACCCGGTAATTGTAATTTAACTCCCGTTTCTCCGGTAATCCATGTGGTATTAGTTCCGTCAGTTCCCTGTGTAGCTCCCCAGTATAAACCGGCAAATAAAACCTGGCTGCAACCAGGAAGAGTTAAATCTGCACTTGAAGCATTGAATATGGCTGGGTCAGTTCCTTTTAGTTCAAGATTAAATGAAACATCAGAGCTGGTATTATTCGCCTGGTGAATTTCAACAGCAATATCATTATTACCAGCAACAAAAGTTGTATTAGGAACTGTAATAGTTATTATGGCATCTTCAATAGCGGCAGTTGCCAGTGTACCATTTACTATTGGGCCTGCAGGCATATTATCCCTGCCAATTTCTACCCCGTTTACATACACTACATACCCGTCATCTCTTTCTACATTAAATTGAAAAGAAGGATAAATTAAAGGATTAGGTATATTGATTGTTTTTCTGAAATAAGTAGTTATCCATTTAGTGCCTGTAGGAGCACATAGCGAACCGCCACCACCGGATGGAACACAAGTTGCTTCATCACCATCGCCATATCCTAACTCACTGGCACCACTGGGCCATGCACCATCGCCATATCCCAGATTTTTCCATGCTCCGGCTGGGGCAGCACCAGTAGCAAAATATTTCCAAGTAGATCCAAATGGGATAATAGTTGCTCCTGAAATATTAATATTAGCGGCAGTATTACCATTGTTAGCAGCCGTACCGCCCGGAGGTGCTTCTGTTGTGATAACTCCTGCCGACGTAATAATATTATTAGCAACAAAAACAATATTACCTTTTACAGAAGGGTTGCTGTAACGGGGTGTCATTGAACGTAACACCTGCGCAGGTGCACTGTACATTACCACCAATGCCAGTAATAGGGTATATAGTTTTAGTTTCATAGATTAGGATTTAATAATAGTTAACCAGGTATATTTTATATTAGCCTAATTAACCAGCACTTTCTGCGAAATCTTCTCCCCTTTACTATTCATCACCTCATAAACAAACACACCTGCTTCCAGTGTAAACTCTTTTTTACATACTCCTGAGTTGCAGTTCAGCATTTCATTTTTCCTTTCCCTGCCCTGCATATCATAAATACGTAACTGATACACACTATTGTTTGATGAATTAATTTGTACTGATAAAATTCCACTACCTCCGGAAAACGCTTTTACCTCAAAATCTTTTCCAGTGTTATTAATAACCTGTTTTACTCTCAAATACTCTTTATGATCATCAAGATTAGTTTGTGATAAGCGATAATAACTTGTGCCTATTAACGGATTAAAATCAACAAAGGAATACTGAAGGATTGAACTGGAATTACCAGCACCGTTTACAGTTCCGATAGCAGTAAAATCTCTTCCGTTAGCTGATCGTTCAATTGTAAAATGTTTGTTATTGGTTTCAGTTGATGTAGACCAGTTAATATCTACTTTATTATTATTCAACCTCACATCATACGTTAAAATTGAAACAGGTAAAGTACCGGTGGTAGTTACACTAAACTGATCGGTAACACAACCAAAAGCATCTGTAACACTGTAATTAGTTGTAGCATTATTTGGCGGTGTAACGCTGACAGAACGGGTGGTTCCGGCAGTATTGGTCCAGGTGTAATTACCCGACTGCGGCCATGAAGCTGCTAAGTTTACTGAACTGCCATTTACAATATTATAGTTTGTAGTAGTATTTACATCTTTCATAATGGTAAACTGATCAAACACAGTACCATTACTACGAAGCATTTTAGCGTCAAGCCTGTTGCCTTCTGTTTCAAAATAAAATATGCCGGCATTATTTACTGCAAAGGGCATTGCATAAGCTCCAAAATTTGCCTGTATACCACCACTTGCTCCGGAAGAACCAGCTACAACATATACAGTTCCATGATTAGCCGGTGTTGAGTTATAAACATAAGGACAAGTGCTGTTGCTGGTATAGGTAGCACTGGATGAACTTACTGCATGGGTACCAGGAACAAAAGATGTCCAGCTACCAGTAAAGTTTCTCAGCAAATAACTTCTTTCATATCCATGCGAATGACCGCAAACAATCATATCTACTCCTCTTGATTCAAGATAGGTAATGAAATTCTGACGGATGAGTGGCAATTCGGGATCACCACCACCACCATTATCAGAGTCATGACTTGTTTTTGTGTATGGCGGATGATGCCAGTAGGCTACTACCCATTTTCTTGTGTTTGCAGCCAAATCATTATTAATCCATGTTTTTAAGTTGCTGGTACCAGCTGCACCCATGTCTTTGTTTGCATCATCTGCTTCTGTACCCCAGGAGTCTAATGAAAGGAAATGGATATTGCCAATATCATAAGAATAGTAGTTGGGTTTATTGGAAGCCACACCTCCACTCTCTGCCAACTGAGGTGTAGTAAAATTATTGTAGTATGGCATTGCCCGGGAACCTTTATTTCCTGCATTGTTACCATAGTCGTGATTACCCGGTGCCGGGTATAGTTTATGATTTTTTAAAAGACTGTTTCCATAAATACCAAAGAAGTTAGATGTGTACTCCGCATCGGTACCTGCATTATAAGCATTATCGCCCAGCAATATCCATGCATCCGGTGCATCAATACCATTGGTTGTTAAATAATTCTGATAGTTAGCAAGATTTTGATCCTGGTATGTTGAATTATTTCTTCCGCAATCACCAAAAGCTGCAATTCGAATTTTTCGTGTTGCGTTAGCTGGTGGAACGGTCGTGAAGAACTTGCTGGCATCAGGAGCCCCCATATTTGTACTGTTACCAATCCGGTAATAATACTTTGTATCTGCTGTTAACCCTGTAACCCTGATAATGTGTTCAGTTACACTGGTAGCATCCGTTACTACTGTTGGGTAAGTACCAAAAGTAGTTCCTAATTCAATTCTTGAATTTTGTGCCGCCGAAGTTCTCCAACGAATTGTAATAGCAGTTTCGTTTGCCATTTGTAAATAGGGCCCTCTTGTTAACGAAGCTGAAAAAACATCATTACCGAGTAATTGGAGATTAAATGAAATATCAGAGCTATTAATTGCCTGCTGATGTACTTCAACTGCAATTACATTTGTGCCAACTGAAAAACTGGCAGTGGGTATAGTAAATGAAGAAACCTGATCCTCAATAGCAGGATTATCAGCAAGTTTAGTGAACGAAATCGGGTTTGTCATTCTTGCCCTTGCAACTTCAACACCATTCACATACACTATTGCTCCATCATCATATTCTACATTTAGAGTAAAATTAGAATACAAGGCAGGGTTAGCTATTGTAACACTTTGCCTGAAATAAGTAGTTACAAACTTATTAGCAGCGTTACCGCCAAAAGATACCACCGTAGCTTCATCACCATCTCCATACCCCAGTTCAGATGCGCCACTGGCCCATGCAGCATCATTAAAACCGGAAGCCTGCCAGGCAGTACCCTGGTTTGTACCATTATCAAGATACTTCCATATACTTCCGTATGGAATAATTGTGGTTTGTGAAAAAGAAACAAATGAAAATGTAATTGCAATTAAAAAAGCCAGAAAAGCTTTTAGGTGGTAAGCTGGTTTCATACAAATAAAGGATTTTAAATAAATACTCTTAGGTTTTTCAAAAACGAAAATCAGAGTTTTTACTTAGAAATACAACCATATCGTAAAGATTCATTAGGAAAAAAGTATTACTACTCGATGAGATAGTAAATAACACTTTTACAGAAGAACTGAGGCACTAAAAAATATTCCTGGAAAACAAACAGGGTTTATTACGGAACTACCCAGAAAATAATCAGAAAAACTATGCTATAAGTGGTGTGAAGGGAGTTAAGCAGGTCCATTTTAAATGGAAACACTTATTTTAGCGTACTATGATTTTTTTTAACCAACCTCAAAAATTACTTCCCAAAAAAGTAACAGTACTACTGGTTTTTTGTGGAATAATATCATCATTACAATTCACCAGTTATCAATCTGAGCCAATCGGGAAAGATGTAGAAAAATACTACCTGTCCAGGTTAAAAGATTTAGAACAGAAAATAACTGTTTTTAAAACTCTCAGTCAGAAAAAAACCGGATTAAAATTATTACAACAACATTTTCTTGCCTCCCGTTTATCGTATAAAAAATTAGCTGTCCTTACTGATTATTTCAACCTTTATGAAACCAAACTTCTTAATGGCCCTGCTCTTGACCGTGTAGAAGAAGACAACCCGGGGACAATTATTCCCCCACAGGGATTTCAGGCTGTTGAGCAACTTCTTTACAGCGATTGGAAAGCAAATTCATACATACAACTAACTGCACTTCTCAGTGATATGCAGCAATCCATTTTACGATTAAAAAATGAACAAGACCGTATAAACAAATTCAAAGATGAACTGGTATGGGATGCTTTACGATCCGCTATTGTCCGGCTTACTACAACAGGTATAACCGGCTTTGATTCCCCGATTGCCCAATATTCTATCATTGAAGCAAGATCAACTATAGATGGAATAAAAGATATCCTAAGTATTTTTAAAAAAGAATTGAATACTAAGAATCCGAACGCTATTATAGAATTATTCAAATTGCTCGACAAAACCAAAGCCTATCTTTTAACGCATAATAATTTTAATGCCTTCGACCGGTTTTCATTTATTACCCAATTCATTAATCCGTTTTATAAGCAGCTTTTAAAAACAAGATTAGCATCTGGCCTTGCAATACCGCAGGGTAAGCATCCTGTAAATTTTGATGCTGTATCAATTTTTGCCCCGGATTATATGGATATTAATTTTTTTGCCCCGGGTAAAGATTATTCGGTAACTGATGAAAGAATCAGTTTAGGCAAAAAACTATTTTCCGATTCTATTCTTTCAGGAACACATACCCGAAGCTGCGCCTCCTGCCATATTCCAGAAAAAGCATTTACTGATGGTCTCAAAACACCATATGCTATAGATGAAAAAACAAGTTTAACCCGCAATACGCCTACCCTTTGGTATTCAGGTCTGCAAACAAGACAGTTTTTCGATAGCCGCACTGATATGCTGGAAAACCAATTAGATGAAGTGGTTCATAATGTAAAAGAAATGAAAGGCTCCCTGAAAAATAGTGTGAGTGAACTGAAAAAAGATTCATTATATAAACAGCTTTTTCAAAAGGCTTATAGTAATGAAAAAGAACCTGTATCGGCGTATAATATTGCTAATGCCATTTCTTCCTACATCCGCACACTGGTAGCTTTTAATTCCAGGTTTGATCAGGCAATACGGGGTGACAAGCTTACTCTTACAGCAGATGAAAAAAATGGTTTTAATCTTTTCACCGGAAAAGCCAAATGCGCCAGTTGCCATTTTATTCCATTATTTAACGGTCTCGTTCCACCTGTGTTTACTGAAACTGAATCTGAAACAATAGGTGTACCTAAAACAACTGATAAAAAAACAGCTGAAATAGATCCCGACTTTGGTAAGTTTTTATTTACTACCGCTAGTATTCACAAATATTCTTTTAAAACACCAACTCTCAGAAATATAGCATTAACAGCGCCTTATATGCACAATGGGGTCTATAAAACTTTAGAAGAAGTAATGGAATTCTATAACAATGGGGGTGGAAAAGGATTAAAGATTGCTCCTGCTAATCAAACGCTTCCTTTCGACAGGTTGAACCTGTCGAACAAAGAAGTCAGTAATATTATTGCCTTTATGAAAACACTTACAGACAATGTTACCCAACGATATTAGTGCCTGTAAGCATTTTTAATAATCATTTACCTATTTTATTACACTGAATTTTTTAGTAAAAACTTTGACCCCTGTATTCACCCGCATATAATATGTTCCAGCCTGTAAATTATCTGTCTGGCTGTATATAAATGTATTACTTCCTTGTAATACATTTTCAGTGCACTTCTGCACTACTTTACCCGTTCCATCTATTATATACACCTGTGCTATTGCATTCATATCAGAATTAATAATTAGTTGTAACCTGCTTTTTACCGGGTTGGGTAATACCTGGATTTCTGTAGCTGTTTTTTTATTAAGGTGCAATACAAGTATATTACTCAACTTTATTTTACCATTTCGGGATACTGTCTTTAACCTGTAGTAGATAATATCTGCTGTTACCAGGCCTACTTCATCTGTTGCACTGTACGACTCTGCTGCATTGATAACTGGTCTCCCAGGTATCATGTCTGCCTGACTGAAGTTTACTCCATCTATACTTCTCTCTACTACAAAATAATCTACTTCCTGATCGCATAGTACCGTCCAGTCCAGTTTGGTCTTCTCGTTCTGCAAGGCTGCTTTAAAGGTGACAACTTCACAGTTCAACACATAAAACACACAACGCCAGTCCCTTTCTGTCGG
>JANMFO010000172.1:0-10667 GCA_031374245.1 Chitinophagaceae bacterium
TCTGCTGCTAAAAGCCCTACCGGAAAATTGCTGATGTGTGCTTCCAATACTTTTTTATTTAGTGAAAAGCATGGTGAAGAGCCAAGGGTAATACATGAGATGTGGGATAATAATATGCACCTGATGAAATTTTCTAAAAAGATGAATGCAGGTGAGGCATACCGTTACTCCATTGTTGGCTCGTCCATTACTTCGGCACATCATGACGATCCATTGAATGAGGCAGAGCGCCTTACCATCTTTGCCAAACTGCAGGGCAGGGAACGGTTAATTAGTTTTCATAAACAGGCCTGGGATGAATTATGGAAAAGTGATATAATTATAGATGGTGATCCGCAAAGCCAGCAGGATATACACAGCATGATCTATCATTTGTATTCCTTTGTAAGAGAAGGAGCTTCCAACAGCCCCTCACCAATGGGTTTAAGCGGACTGGGTTATAATGGACATGTTTTTTGGGACACAGAATTATGGATGTTCCCTGCCTTGCTGCAATTGAAACCAGAACTGGCAAAAGGAATGATTGAATACCGCTTTGAAAGATTGGAAGCAGCAAAGCGGAATGCTTACGGCAAAGGCTACAAAGGTGCCATGTATCCCTGGGAGAGTGCAGGCAGCGGTGCAGAAGAAACACCGGTGTGGGCATTAAGCGGCCCATTTGAACATCATATCACCGGTTGTGTCGGTATTGCAACATGGAATTATTATTGTGTAACGCAAGATAAAAACTGGTTGAAAGAAAAAGGATGGCCGATACTTTCTGCCACTGCTGATTTCTGGGCAAGCCGTGTAGAAAGAAATGGTACCGGTCATTATGATATTAAAAATGTGGTGGCAGCAGACGAGTGGGCTGAGAATGTAGACAACAATGCATTTACCAATGCGGCTGCAAAAGCTAACCTGCAATTCGCCACTGAAGCAGCAAAGATTTTAGGATTAGAACCTGATGCTGACTGGATGAATGTAGCCAACAATATTCCTATTTTGAAAGATGCAAATGGTGTAACAAAAGAACATACTACATACAATGGAGAAGGTATTAAACAAGCAGACGTAAATCTTTTGTCGTACCCATTAAAAGAAGTAACCGACCCCAAACAAATCAGAAAGGATTTAGAGTATTACGAATCAAGAGTGCCAAATGAAGGCACTCCTGCAATGACGCAGGCTGTGTTTGCTACTTTGTATGCAAGATTAGGCGATGCTGATAAAGCTTATCATTGGTTCCAAGATGCTTATATACCTAACCTCAACCCGCCGTTCAGGGTTATTGCAGAAACCAAAGGCGGCACGAACCCCTATTTTGCAACCGGGGCTGGCGGCATTGTACAAAGCCTGTTGATGGGCTTTGGAGGACTGGAAATAACACCAAAAGGAATTATTCAAATCAAGTCTGTTTTACCTAAACACTGGAAAAGCCTGACCATAACAGGTGTGGGACCTGATAAGAAAACATATAAAGTTTCTAAATAATCATTTACAATAAAACCTTAATGAAACAGCCATGAAAACGATTCATCGCCAATGAAGTGGCATTTTCACAAAATATATTTTCAGGTATTGCTTACAATAGCTGGTAGTTTATTTCAGCAAACTATCAAAGCACAAATATGTACACCCGATATTTTTTACAAACACTATGAAGGGAATGCCGCTGTTTATACAGGTAAGGTGATTACAACTGCACAGGGAGATATTTTATCGGCCGGTGGAGCGTTAAAACTTAATGGCGAATTCGAAGATGCCACAGATGGATGGATAACCAAATTTTCACCCCGCGGCACTATACTTTGGTCTAAAAGATATTTTATTCCCGGCTTTAATTCCGGCGGACTGCTCACTATCGAAAATGCAAACGACAGCAGCTACCTGGCCACTGCCCGTTTCGGAAAATACAAAAGGAACTTTAATGGAACATTACAGGAACTGGATGCTGCTTCATTATTAATACATATCGATAAGTTCGGAAATGTGATAACGGTGAAAAGAATGAACAACTATATAGATGATTCATTTCTTTCTTCCATCACCCGGTTGCGGGATAATTCTTTTTTGATAACAGGCTCAATTATTAAAAGCTCAACGCCCAAATTATTATTCCTGAATATAGAACTGGATGGCAGGGTGAACTGGGATAAAATAATATTTGTGGATAGTGCTTATTTCGGCAGCCCGATAGTAAAGCAACTGAGTAACGGCAATGTTATTATTGTGGGAACCACTTATAAAACATCTTCAAACTTTTCTTTTTTTACAGATATGGGATGGTTCTTTCATACCATTGATCCGGTATCCGGAAATTTTATCCGTTCATCCGGTCTTTTTTTTAATGGAGCACCCACCGACCGCATAATGGCAATTGAAGGCATTAATAATATTTTTGAATTGCCCAACGATACACTTGCAATGTCCACATCCTATTCGGGGTTTAATTTTTTTGGTATTAACCCGGGATCAAGAGAAGCAATGATGTTAAAAACCGGAACGAACGGACAGTTTTATCAGGCAGTCGGTTACCTGAATACTGTGCCGGGTTGCCGGTTGATGGATGCCCAATATATAAACGGGAAATACAGACTGCTGCTGGATGATGGTTTTAAATCATTGTACGTTGAACTGAACAGAGCTTATGATATCACCAATCAACAGGCTTATGGAAATGTTTATAGCTTATTACAGGGATATAAGCTGGTGGATGGCGATCCTGCTATCCGTTCTTTTTTTACCGGCCGCGGACAATATCCTTTACTCGGATTGATGAAAACCGAGCCTGATGGTTCTATCAGTTGCATGGAAACACCATCACAGATTATTAAAAACCCTATCACTGCAACATTCAGAACGGAAACTATAAATGTTGAATATATAAGGGTATCATTTCCCTTTGTGTTTGATGATCTGGGCCAGTCGGCAAGCTGGTCTTATTTTAATTTCAATACCATTACCGATTGTATCGTTACCTGTTGTGATAATATCCGCTCGGATACAACACAAAGACAATTGTGCAATTCGACAGGCTACCGGCTGCCGGATAATTCGCTTGTAAAAGAAACAGGCTTATACTACGTGAATGTAAAAAATTCAAACAACTGCGACAGCATTGCTTATTATGATATCGAGTTTCTGAAAAACCCGGTAATTGATTTGGGCGAGGATACCTGCTTTATAAATAATACCCCGATTGTGTTGCGTGCAGATTCGGGCTATGCGAGTTATAACTGGATGGGAACAAATATTACCGATCATACTTACACTGCTAATACACCCGGTAAGTACACACTCAGCATCACTAACCGATGTGGCACCGGTGTAGACGAGATCATCATTTATGAAGATTGTGAGTTTCCTGTTTACATGCCAACCGGGTTTACTCCCGGTAATGATGGTTTGAATGATTATTATAATTACCCGATTCAAAATAAAAACAGGCTGATCAGCCTTGATATTTATAACCGGTCCGGACAACGGGTCTTTTATACCACCGAAAGGTCGAAGGGCTGGAACGGCAAACTTAAAAACCTGGAACAACCAACGGGTGTCTATGTATATATCCTCCGGGTGAAAACGCTGAATGGCAGGCCACTGGTAAAAAAGGGTTCTTTTGTACTTATTCGTCGATAAAAAACTGATAATCAGGCCCGGCTCATTTTATTACCCCACCTACAAGGTTTGCAGTAAAAAATAATCTTACAGGATACTCTTGTTTTGACAAATAACCCTAAATTGTAGCTTCGAAACCAGTGAAAAAAACGGCTGCCATATTATTAACGCTTATTCTTTTATTCAACCTGTGCGGTTACCGCATGGCGATTAACCTTATACAGCAAAAAGCTGATGCCAAATTAGAAGTCCGTCTTGACAATAGCGAATACGATGAATCTCAATTAATAGAAATACGGGTGGCAATGAATATGCCTTATCAGCAACGCTATACTGAATTTGAAAGACACTATGGTGAAATTGAAATTGAGGGTAAATCATATACTTATGTAAAAAGAAAAATTGAGGGTGATGTACTTATTCTTAAATGTATCGCCAACCAATCTAAACAAGAAGCAAAAATTATAAAGAATGATCTGGCTAAGGCCAACAGCAATGCTGATATGGATCATTCCGGTAGAAGCTCACAACAAAAATCTTTCGCTAAAAATTTGTTAGGTGAATATGATGATCAGTTAATGACACACCAAACCGCCACAGCAAACAATTTAACTGTTCTTCCCTTTTCTGATTTTACTTCTGCCCTTCCTGAAGGTATTGCGACTATTCTTCATCAGCCACCAAAGACCTGCTGATTTTATTAATTACATTTTTTTAATTGATTGTTGCAACAAATATTCCTTGCAGCAGAAGTTTAATTACAATTCATTTTATGGTAAAGTTTATTTGCACAGCGATATTAGCTGCTGCCTTTCTTTCATCCTGCAACAGCAGCGATAGCAAAGCGTATGATGATACGAAAATCAAGGACCCTGTATTATTCTGCAAAACAGTTAAACAACTGAACAATGTAGTTCTGGAAAATAATTTTCCACCTATGATTGCCAGCCGCAATTATGCATATGCCAATATTGCTGCCTATGAAGTAATGGTGTTGGGTGATAATCGTTTTAATTCATTGGCAGGACAAATAAAACACTTGCCTGCATTGCCACACATAGATACTGCCAATGCAGATATGCATTATGCCACATTGTTGGCCTTTTGCAAAGTAGGTGAAGCTGTTACTTTCCCGGAAGGCAGTATGGAGAAGTATGTGGCACTTCTTGATTCTATTGCTACTGCAGCACACATGTCAAAAAAAATGAAAGAAGCATCTAAAAGAGTGGCAGATTCAGTAGGCAATCATATACTCCGCTGGAGCAAAAAAGATAATTATCTGCAAACCCGCACTGCTGCAAAATATTCTGTAACAGAAGAGGAGGGGCGTTGGGTGCCTACACCGCCAATGTATGCACAGGCAATAGAACCGCACTGGATGGAAATAAGAACCATGGTAATTGACAGTGCTTCCCAGTTTATCCCGGCCAGACCACCTTTATGTGATATAAAAAATAAAGGCTCTGTTTTTTATAAAGCAATGATGGAAGTAAAGCAAATGGGCGACAGCCTGAATGATGAACAAAAAAATATTGCAGATTTCTGGGATGATAACCCATTTAAAATGAATGTAAGCGGCCATATAATGTTTGCCACTAAAAAGTTTTCCCCTCCCGGTCATTGGATGAATATTGTAGGTATTGGGGCACAAAAAGCCAACGCTGATTTTTCAACTACTGTTGCTGCATATGCAGGAACAGCTATTGCATTGTATGATGCCTTTATTAGTTGCTGGGATGAAAAATTCAGAAGCAATTTGGTACGCCCCGAAACGGTAATTAATAAATATATCGCTTCTGACTGGCAACCTTATATCCAAACACCGCCATTCCCATCACACACCAGCGGTCATGCAACAATATCAGCTGCTGCAGCTGAAGTGATGACCAACTGGTTTGGCGATAAATTATCGTTTACAGATACCTCATCACTTGAGTTTGGGATTCAAAGCCGTCAGATTATTTCTTTTCGTGAAGCAGCAAAAGAAGCAGCCATGTCCAGGTTATATGGTGGTATCCATTACCGTTTTGATAATGATCATGGAAATGAAGCTGGTACAAAACTCGGTGAGTATATCGTACAACGATTAAAGATGAAAAAATAATTCACAACAAAAACAAAAACCAATGAAACGTATTTATATAATTACAGTTATCGCATTTTCTCTTATTCAATTAAAAACCAATGCACAAGGTTGTGTGGCCATTAAAGGAACTGCCGGTATTTGCAGCAAGCCTTCCGATGCCAAAGGTTGGGAAATGAACCTTAACAACCGCTATTTTAAATCTTATAAACATTTTGTAGGAACTGTTGAACAAAAAGAACGGGTAGAAAAAGGTACGGAGGTTATTAATCATTCCTATGAACTTGATATTACTGCTACCAGAACAATAAATGTAAGATGGTCGCTGGCCATGTCATTGCCCATCATGGATTTTAAAAGAAGTTCCCTGTATGAGCATGATGGTAAAACAAGACATTCTACCGGTTCATTTGGTATTGGCGATGCCCGTGTCTCGGCATACCGCTGGATGTTTGACCCCAAAAAATCGCATAAAGGAAATGTGCAACTTGGCCTTGGTATAAAACTACCAACAGGTAGCTATAACTCACAGGATTATTTTTATAAAAAAGCAGATTCCAGTATTCTGGGAGCTGTTGACCAATCCATTCAACCAGGTGATGGTGGCACAGGTATAACTTTTGAAATCAACAGTTTCTATAATCTAAATCACCAATTGGGAGTATATGGCAGTTTCTTCTATTTAGTTAATCCAAAAGAAGTAAACGGAACATCTACTGCCAGAGGTTCTGCCGCTTCTGCTACTGCCAAAAAATATAATACCGATGTAATGAGTGTACCTGATTTATACATGGCCCGTGGCGGTGTAAGCTATATGGTTAAACAATTCACATTTTCAGGTGGTGTTCGTGTAGAAGGCCTTCCTTCCAGTGATTTGGTGGGCGGCGACCGTGGTTTCAGAAGACCGGGCTATATTATTTCTGCTGAGCCTTCTGTTACGTTGGTAACAAAAAAAACCAGTTTTAACCTTGCTGTTCCTTTTGCGTTGAAAAGAAATCGTACACAAAGTGATTCTGATAAACGCCGCACTGCCGATACAGGCGTACATCAGCAAGGTGATGCAGCTTTTGCAGATTTCTTAGTGAGTGCTGGTATAACTTTTAAATTATAAATTTTTATAACAATGATTAAGTTATTAAAACAAAGCAGATTTTTTATCCTTGTTATTTTTTGTTTGCAAATAAATTCAGCATTTGCTCAAACAGATATTGATGGGGTGATGATGGAAAAGAATGCCCTTTGTATCGGACCGATGGCCGGGTACAGCAGTTGGAAAAATTATTGGGAAGGAACATTAAAAAGAGAGAATCTGAATCTTGGAAAAGTATCCACTACTATGTACAGCATCATGGGTAACTATGGCATCAGCAATAAACTGAATTTACTTTTTGGTTTGCCTTATGTAAAAACAAAAGCCTCTGCCGGTCAATTGAAAGGATTAAAAGGGGTGCAGGATTTATCATTATGGATAAAATGGAAAGCTTATAGTAAAAAAATAGGGCAAGCCAGGTTATCGTTGTTTGCAATAGGCGGCTATTCGCTACCTGCTTCTAATTATACGGCTGATTTTTTACCAATGTCAATTGGTTTGGAAAGTAAAAATCTTTCGCTACGGGCTATGGCCGATTATCAAAGGGGCTCATGGTTTGCCACTGTATCTGGTACTTATGTAAGAAGAAGTAATATTGAAATTGACCGCAGTGCATATTATACTACTGAAGTACACTATAGCAATGAAGTAAAAATGCCCGATGCCGCTTCTTATAATGTAAGATTAGGTTACCGCAATAAAGGAGCCTATGCTGAAGCTGTACTTGATGGTTGGAAAACGCTTGGAGGGTTTGATATTACCCGGAATAACATGCCTTTTCCAAGTAATAAAATGAATGCAACAAGAATTGGTTTCAATTTTAAATACCCGATGCCTTTTCTTCCCCAGTTATCAGTAACAGGAAATATAATGACAACTGTTGCAGGAAGAAATGTTGGACAATCAACCGGGTTCAATGCAGGAATATTTTATGTAATTGACCTTTCTAAAAAAACAAAAACTGATTCTGATAAATCTAAAAAATAACTGAAATGAAGAAATCATATATAGTAATTGCTTCGTTTGCTTTAATACTGGCAAACTCTTGCTCAAAAGATATTACGGAAACCAACCTGGAGTTTGCTGCATTGCAACCAGCATCAACAGATATTAATGCCGGCACCTGGCGACCAATAATGCTGACAGGCCCAACTGAATTTCCTGTGGCAGCACCAGCTGCTACTAATACACCAGATTATATTGCCCAGGTAAATGAAATAAAAAGTTTCCAGGTAAATATGACCGCAGCGGAAAAAAGCGCAGTGAAATATTGGAGTGCCGGTGCTGTTCTCCGCTGGAATGAAATAATGCGGGAACTGGTAGCATTGCATAATCTGCCCCCTTATCAAAATGCAGATGGTACTTACCCGGCACCTAGTGCTACTAACCCATTAGCCTATCCACTGTTTCCGTTTGCTAATCCGCCGTATGCTGCAAGGGCATATGCATATGTAGCCGCTGCACAATATGATGCATTAGTTGCTGCATGGCATTATAAAAAATTGTACAACCGTGCAGCACCTTATACAGTAGATGGAACAGTAACTTCATTGATTCCAAAATCTGATTTACCTTCTTATCCATCAGAAGATGCAACAATAGTTGGCGTAACTACAGAATTATTAAAACTATTATTTCCCGGCGACCAGGAATTTATACAGTTAAAAGCGGAAGAACATAAAAGAGCCAGAATAATTTCCGGAGCTAATGTACGCAGCGATTTAGAAGCCGGTGAAGCATTAGGAAAGTCAGTAGCACAAAAATTTGTAGCCCGTGCAAGAGGTGACCGTGCAGGCACCGCTGGAGGAAATGCAACAATATGGGCGCAATTAGAAACAGATTGTATTGCAAGAGGTGAAACTCCCTGGATTAGCCAGGAACTTCCTAAACGTCCGGGTATGTTGGTGAACTTTGGAAAAGTAAAATCATTTCTGTTTGATTCATTAACGATGGTAACTACTATCCGTCCATCGGCACCACCTTCTACTTCATCACAAAAATTTAAAGATGAGGTGGCAGAAGTTTATAACTATAGTAAAAACTTAACCAGGGAGCAAATGAGAATTGCACACTTCTGGGCTGATGGTGTTGGAACTTATACACCACCCGGCCACTGGAATGCAATTGCCGCTGTAGATTTTGTGCAACAAAATTTCAGTGAAGTAAGATGGGCAAGAAATATGGCACTATTAAATATGGCAATGATGGATGCAGCAATTGCTTGCTGGGATGCAAAGTATTTTTATTTCAACCCGCGGCCGTCACAAATAGACCCAAGAATAAAAACGGTAACAGGTCTGCCTAATTTTCCATCTTATATTTCCGGACACTCAACTTTCAGTGCGGCTGCTTCCACTATACTTGGGCATATCATTAAAACAAAAGCAACTGAATATGATAATATGGCCAAAGAAGCATCCCTATCCCGTTTATATGGAGCAATACATTATCGGAGTGATTGTGACAAAGGATTGGAAACTGGTAAAAAAGTAGGAGACTATGCTATTGCCAGGGCCAGAACAGATGGGGCCGAATAAAATTTTTATATACTAAGCAATCCGGCGTTGTAAGTCTTTACAGACGCCTCTTTTTGAAACTCACTGAATATGAAAAAATATTTCTGGCTTGGCTTTCTTGGTTTAATTTTTTTTGAAATTGCAAATGTCTATTTCATTATGCCCATGCCTGGCAGCCAGAAAATGAACAGTATAGAAGCTGCATATTTCCTGTATAAATGGCGTTGGATATTCAGGATAATATTCGGGGTAATGATTATCGCAGGACTTTTTAAATCAAACTGGAAAAGAAAATGGATTCCCATTATTCCTTTTTTGCTAGTAGCTGCTGTAATATATATGGCCAATTTCAAAATGGCTGCTGATGCCATGTTTAAACAACCCAAACAATTAATGCTGGCCACTGCTGATAAAAATAAAGTAGATACAAACAGATTGGTGATTGGTGTTACTATCAACGGAGAATCCAAAGCATACCCTATTCGTTTTTTAGGTTATCATCATCATGTGCAGGATTCAGTGGGTGGCAAACCAATACTGGTAACTTATTGCACTGTATGCAGAACAGGTCGTGTATTTGAACCAATTGTGAATGGTAATAAAGAGGTTTTCAGGTTAGTAGGTATGGATCACTTCAATGCTATGCTGGAAGATGCCACCACTAAAAGCTGGTGGAGGCAAGCCACTGGTGAAGCAATTAGTGGTAAATTAAAAGGGCACCAATTGCCGGAAATATTCAGCACTCAAACCTCGCTGGCCAAGTGGTTACAATTAAACCCTGCGTCACTTATTATGCAAGCCGACCCGGCTTTTATAAAGTTTTATGACAGTACGATGAAATATGAAAGCGGTTCAAGCAGAAATAAACTTACCGGTAGTGACAGTCTTTCCTGGAAAGATAAATCATGGGTTATCGGAATAAAGATTGGTGTAGCAAGAAAAGCATATGACTGGAATCAGTTAAAAAAAGAACGTATTATTCATGATAAACTGGATAATATTCCGATAGTACTGGTGCTGTCAACAGATGATAAAAGTTTTTTTGCCTTTGAAACAACAGTCGGTCAACAATTAGTTTTAAAAAATGACACCCTTCTTCTCGGTAACAAACATTTTTCTATCAGCGGCAAAGGAATTGATACGGCCTTTTCATTAAAACCTTTAGCTGCCTACCAGGAATTCTGGCATAGTTGGCAAACCTTTAATCCGGGGACAAAGAAGTATTGAGTTTTCCGTCCGGAAAATATTACCTTTAGCTGCATATCTTCTTGTAAGGTATTTCGACTGTTTGCTTAAACAACCCCTAATGCAGCAGAGTACCCTTAAAAGGCTTTCTGAAGTTCTTGGTATCAGTATTTCGACTGTATCAAGAGCATTG
>JANMFO010000185.1:0-2398 GCA_031374245.1 Chitinophagaceae bacterium
TGTTACGTCGAGCAACAACACATCTTTTATATCACCGGTCATTACTGCACCTTGTATAGCAGCACCAATTGCTACCACTTCATCAGGGTTCACACTGCGGTTTGCTTTTTTACCAAAGTATTTTTCTACTATCTCCTGCACTTTAGGTATACGGCTGCTACCACCTACCAGTATCACTTCATCAATAGCTGATGGAGCTAAACCGGCATCTTTCAATGCTGCCTCGCAAGGTTTCAGGCAACGGGTAAATAAACTATCTGCCAACGCTTCAAATTTTGCACGGGTTAATTTTTTAACCAGGTGCTTCGGCACTCCATCCACTGCTGTTACATAGGGCAGGTTAATCTCTGTTTCTGTTGAAGATGATAATTCTACTTTCGCTTTTTCAGCTGCTTCTTTCAACCGCTGCAAGGCCATCGGGTCTTTGCGCAAATCAATAGCTTCATCTTTTTTAAATTCATCTGCCAGCCAATCCATTATCACTTTATCAAAATCATCACCACCTAAGTGTGTATCACCATTGGTTGATTTTACTTCAAATACACCGTCGCCCAGTTCGAGCACGGATATATCAAACGTACCGCCACCCAGATCAAATACAGCGATTTTCTGGTCATGTTTTCCTTTATCCAAACCATAAGCCAATGCAGCTGCAGTTGGTTCGTTCACAATCCTGCGAACGGTAAGGCCGGCAATTTCACCAGCTTCTTTCGTTGCTTGCCTTTGTGCATCGTTGAAGTAAGCAGGCACGGTAATCACCGCCTCTGTCACTTCATAGCCAAGGTAATCTTCAGCGGTTTTCTTCATTTTCTGAAGCACCATTGCCGAAATTTCCTGTGGCGTATACATTCTGCCATCTATGTCAATACGAACGGTATTATTGTCACCTTTTGCCACTTTGTAGCTCCAATGACTTATTTCTTCGGTCACTTCATCAAATTGGCGGCCCATAAAACGCTTTACCGAGCTGATGGTATTATGCGGGTTGGTGATGGCCTGGCGTTTGGCCGGGTCACCTACTTTACGTTCGCCATTTTTCAGAAAAGCCACTACAGACGGGGTTGTGCGGCGACCCTCGTCGTTGGCAATCACCACCGGCTCGTTTCCTTCCATTACAGAAACGCAGCTGTTTGTAGTTCCTAAGTCTATTCCAATAATCTTTGCCATGTCTTTAAGTTTTAATGAGTTCACTTGTAGTTGTCAATCATTATGCCGTGAGGGGTAAAGGTGAAAAATTGGCAGGTTTTGGAGCCATCGTCCGGTACTTTGAGCATCGCCTGTGCAGTTTACCCTGAGGTAACGAAGGGTCGCACATTTCATCGTTCGGTTCATTGGGCATCTTTAAAGACCTCACCCCGACCCTCTCCTTTCAGGGAGGGCCATCTTAGCACAGCCCATGCCTGTCAGAAATTTTTTATTGAGAGCAGATTCTTTGAAAAGTGGGGATCCCGATTAGGGCGGTACAAGTTGTGCCCGGTTCCTCTTAATGTGGAGAGAATCTGTCCCAATGTAAATCGGGATCAAGTGAGACCTTTGGTATCTATTTGTCTTAACTTCAAAATAAATAAGGATTTTCATGGAATGGTTATGGATTATACTGGGCATACTATTAATACTTGTGGGTATAGCCGGCAGCTTCCTTCCCCTGATTCCCGGTCCTCCTATTGCTTATGCAGGGTTATTAATGCAATTGTTCAGAGACCCTGATCCATTTACCAGCAAATTTCTCTGGATTTGGGCGGGTATCGTTGTTGTTTCATTAATTCTTGATTTTATGATCCCCATCTGGGGTACAAAAAAATTCGGTGGAACCAAATATGGGGTTTGGGGATGTACTATCGGCTTTTTATTGGCATTCTGGATGGGTCCGTGGGGTATTATCATCGGACCTTTTCTCGGCGCTTTTGCGGGTGAAATGATTTATGGTCAGAGTACCAAAAAATCATTCAAAGCGGCCCTTGGTTCCTTTGTAGGTTTTTTATTGGGTTCGTTTTTAAAGTTGGTAATTTGTTTTATGATGATGTATTATCTTATTGCCAGTATTTAAAAAGCAAGTTTCGATAAACGAAATCTTGCTGCATACCTTTAATTAGAGTTATAACTATTTGCTCATGGCAACCTCCATTTTTGATAAGCTAAAAATTAAACCCAAATTTTCCCTGCTGACACTAAATGCACCAGCCAATTTTAAAAAAGGATTACAGGGCTTACCGGCAGGAGTAAAAATTACAGATGCCGGAAAAGAATATGACCAGGTGCATTGGTTTGTAATGAACAAAACGCAGATGGAAAAAGAAATGAGTAAAGTAATGAAGCTGTTAAAGCCTGACGTTACAGTATGGGTGTATTATCCAAAGGTTTCATCGAAAGTGCAAACTGATTTAACAAGAGATAAAGG
>JANMFO010000219.1:0-9111 GCA_031374245.1 Chitinophagaceae bacterium
AGCGTTTGTGGATTGATGCCGGGAGCGCCTGATAAAGTTGCGTGTCCTTTTGCATAATTGATTATTTCTTCAATTTCATTTTCTCTGTAGCCAAGCGTATGCAACGCCTGTGGAATAGACTGGTTGATAATTTTGAAATAACCGCCACCTGAAAGTTTTTTGAATTTTACCAATGCAAAATCTGGTTCTACACCGGTAGTATCACAATCCATTACCAGACCGATAGTACCTGTTGGTGCAATTACAGTTGCCTGTGCATTTCTATAACCATACTTCTCTCCCATTTCTACTGCATCATCCCATGCTTTGCAAGCAGCTTTCAATAAATAATCAGGGCAATATTGAGCTTTGATGCCTTGTGGTTTCAGGCTCAGACTTTCATATTCATCAGCATCATAAGCAGCAAGGCGATGGTTACGCATTACTCTCATCATGTGAGCTTTATTCTCTTCATATCTTGGAAATGCACCAAGTGCCTTTGCCATTTCAGCTGATGTTCTGTAAGCAACACCAGTCATAATAGCGGTGATAGCACCGGCAATGCCTCTTGCTTCTTCGCTATCGTAAGGAATACCGCTAACCATTAACATGGTGCCTAGGTTAGCATAACCTAATCCCAATGTTCTGTATTCATAACTCAATTGCGCCACTTCTTTAGAAGGGAATTGTGCCATTAATACTGATACTTCCAATACAACAGTCCATAAGCGGCAGTTGTATTCATATCCTTCTACATCAAAATGATTAGTTTCTGTATCAAAGAATTTCATCAGGTTGGCTGATGCAAGGTTACAAGCGGTATTATCCAGGAACATATACTCAGAGCAAGGATTAGATGCTCTTATCTCACCACCTTCCGGACAAGTATGCCATTCGTTGATAGTTGTATTATATTGAGTTCCTGGATCTGCACAACTCCATGCTGCATAAGAAATCTGATTCCAAATTTCTCTTGCCGGAATTTTCTTCATTACTCTGCCGTCCATTCTTCCTTTCAATTCCCAATCACCATCTTCTTCTAATACTTTAAAGAAAGAATTAGGGATACGAATAGAGTTATTAGAATTTTGTCCGCTTACTGTTTTGTATGCTTCATCTTCATATCCGGAAGGATAACCGGCAGCAATCAATGCACCTACTTTTTTCTCCTCTTCTACTTTCCAGTTAATGAAGTCAACGATTTCAGGATGATCTAAATCCAGGCAAACCATTTTAGCTGCACGGCGGGTTGTACCACCAGATTTGATAGCACCAGCTGCACGGTCGCCAATTTTAAGGAAACTCATTAAGCCGGATGATGTACCACCACCACTTAACTTTTCACCAGCACCACGAAGGTTAGAATAGTTTGTTCCTACACCAGAACCATATTTAAAAATTCTTGCTTCCCGAACCCAGAGGTCCATGATACCACCTTCATTTACTAAATCATCATCCACACTCAGGATGAAGCAGGCATGAGGTTGAGGACGTTCGTAAGCATTTTGTGATTTTTTCAATTCACCGTCAATCGGGTCTACATAATAGTGGCCTTGTGGCTTACCAGTAATACCATAGCTTTCATGCAAGCCGGTATTGAACCATTGTGGTGAATTAGGTACACACATCTGGTTAAGGATGCTATACACTAATTCTTCATAAAAAACTTTTGCATCACTCTCCGATGCAAAATATCCATAACGTTGACCCCATGCCATCCAGCAATTAGCCAAACGGTGAGCTACTTGTTTAGCAGATGTTTCTCTGCCCAGGCTTCCATCAGACTGCGGCACTCCTGCTTTTCTAAAATATTTTTGTGCTAAAATATCGGTAGCAATCTGGCTCCATTGCTTGGGCACTTCCACATTGTTCATTTCAAACACCACTTCGCCTGAAGGATTACGGATAACAGAAGTTCGGTAATCATATTCAAACATGTCAAACACACTTACATCCTCACGGGTGAAGCGTCGACTAAATTGCAAACCGCCTTTGGCGGATGCTTGCTTCTTACTTGTCATAACTAAAAAGAATTTAACTGGGTTATTGAACCTTATTCCAAATTAATTGCTCTGGGGAGAGGTCTATTACGAAAGTATTTTTTACAAAGGGAAAATCAAACTTTCAAATATTCACATTATGTGGATAAGGTATATAAAAATCCTGAAAGGCTGTGCTGTGCTGAATTAGCTGATTTTTACACATAGGCCAATCCGTTTTTGGGTAAATTTTTTTTGGTAAATCCGGTTCCTTCTATTAAAAAATTTTATCGTAAAAACCCTTGCCCCGAAAGGCAAAACAGGTAAGGATTTCTGGGACAGAATCAGCTGAAACTATTGATTTTACTGCATTTCAGCGATATGATAACCCTGAAAGCCTTATCCATCCCGTAACATAGAGATAATACAGCGATAAAAATTTCATAACATAAAATTTTTGTTTTTTTGCGTATATGAAAAAACTGTTTTGCCTCTCTTTTATCATTCTTGCCCATTCATTTTTTCTGACTATACATGCACAATCTCAGTTTACTGGTTGGCTTGCGTCATTCAATACTTTCAAGACCGGAAAAAAACAAGTATACATGCAGATGTTCAACTAAGAAGTACAGATGAAATAAAACAAGTACAAACTTTTTTGATTCGTTCAGGATTAAATATTCATCTGAATAAAAAAACTACTGTTACAGCAGGCTATGCTTTTATCAGTAACAAACGTATGGTAAGTAATGTGAGCGGTTATACACCTGAACGTCGATATGGCAGCAGTTATTATATAATCATAAGCTGTCAACTATTTTTATCAGTCATCTTTTTCGTTTGGAGCAACGGTTTATTTCAAAAAGTATCGTTGTCAATAATGAATTAAAAAATGATGTGCTGTGTATGCAAATCGTTTCCGTTATTTTATCAGGATTGTATTGCCATTAAAAAAAGAAGCGACTTTTAAAAAAGGAATGTTTGTGGCATTGCAAAATGAAGTGTTTGTAAAATTTGGAAACACATCTACGGTGAATGGAAAATTTTTCGACCAGAACCGGTTGTACCTCGCCATTGGTTTCGGGCTTAGCCCAAAAGCCGACCTGAAATCGGATATATGAATCAATACGTAAATGGACGGTGTAGCCAATTTACCAATGCCCCTATTTTACAATTAGCCAATTACCTGAGATTGTAAATAAATGAGGCTGAATTACTTCGTAAAAAGCCAACATTTTTTCGCATTTTTGCATCAATCAACCGGTACCGGATGAAGTCAACTATTTATAACACATTGGCCGATAAGAAGAAGCAGGGGAAGAAATCTTTTGCTGTGCTGATAGACCCCGATAAGGTTAATACATCCGTATTGGATGAATTAATTGAACTTTCTACGACCGCCAAAGTAGATTACCTGCTGGTAGGCGGCAGCCTGGTTATCTCCAATCATCTGGATGAATGTGTGCAGCATATCAAAAAGAAGTGCGATATACCTGTTATTCTTTTTCCCGGCAGCCCCTCACAGATAAGTAAATATGCTGATGCTTTATTATATCTCTCCTTAATATCTGGCCGCAATCCTGAATTACTGATTGGCCAGCATGTGGTATCAGCCCCTTTTGTAAAACAAAGTGGTTTAGAAATAATGCCGACCGGCTACATAGTAGTAGATGGCGGCGCACCTACTACTGTTTCTTATATCAGCAATGCAGCTCCTGTACCGGCTGATAAAAATGAAATAGCGATGTGTACTGCGATGGCGGGTGAAATGCTTGGTATGAAATTAATATACATGGATGCGGGCAGTGGTGCCAAACGACCGATTGCGGAAAGCATGATTGAAGCCGTAGCCAAACACATAGAAGTTCCACTGATTATCGGCGGCGGTATTATACAACCAGAAAAAGCTTATCTCAATTGCAAAGCCGGTGCTGATGTAATTGTGGTGGGCAATGCGATTGAAAAGGATGCCTCACTAATTAAAGAGATGAGTGATGCGGTGCATAGTGTGCCGGTTAAAGCTTAACGCAAATCTTCCACTTTCACCCTATTCGGTGTTTCTTTTCCAGCCACAATACTTTTTGAACTTAGTGCAATCGCTTTTATCACTTGTGCCATATTTTCCATATCTAATGTTTCAATATGGTCGGTGAGCTTATGATAGTGTGGCTCCACATCCATTTTAGAAGTAGAAATAGTATGTGCCGGAACACCCAATCTTGCTAATGTAGCATTATCAGAACGATAGAATAATTGCTGCGTTGGATAAGGGTCAGGATAAAAAGTAAATTCTGTTCCTGTTAAATCCTTCGCCAGTATTTCACCCATATTTGTTTTTTCATAACCAGTGATATAGGCAGAGTTCTTTCCCCATTTGCTTTCTGTGCCTATCATTTCAATATTGAACATGGCCATCACCTTATCGGCTTCAAACTGGCGGGAAAAATATTGTGACCCAAAACCACCGATTTCTTCTGCCGTAAAAGCAGCGAAGACAATTGTTCTTTCGTTATTCTTTAGTCCTGCAAAATATTTTGCCAGCATTATCACTCCTGTTGTTCCGGCTGCATCATCATTAGCACCATTATAAATAGAATCTCCATTAACCGGTTTACCAATACCCAAATGGTCGTAATGCCCCGAGAAAATAACATACTCGTCTTTTTTGCTTTTCCCCGGCAGTATGCCTACCACATTCGCCATCTTCTGTTCGGTTATTTCATGCACTGCTTCTACTGACCATGTATCCGGATTCGTATCTGCCAATACAAACACCACACTGGTATTCATTTTAAACATGGATGATTTTAATCTTGCCAGGTTACCAAAACTGTTGGCAAAACTTTTATCTACCAGTACCAATAAGTTTTTATTACTGCGTACAAAACCCCTGGCTTCTGTTTGCAGGTTGCCGCCAGTTTTTATAAATACTTTTTCATAACCAGAACGTTCATCAATTTTCAATTGAGGCTGACAGGTAACAACCATTATACTTTTTTGTTCAACATTTACACGGTCAAAGATGGCTGAGACACTGATAAACTTTGGCCGGACCATCACAAATTCTTGCCGGTAACCACTGTTGTTCCATGTCTGCAATCCGATAGTCTTAAATTCACTGGCGATAAAATCAGCTGCTTTTTCAATACTTGGTGTAAATGTTTTTCTTCCCTGCATATCATCTGCCGACAAAGTCCTTTCTACCCGTTCTACTTCTTTTGCATTAATAATAGCATCAATTTCCTTTGCTGATGTACCTTTTTGTGCCAAGCACCTAGCCGGTAAAAATAAAAAAGAGGTTGCTGTTATCAACAACCCCATTACAAAAAATTTCTTCATATTGATTTTTTCAACTTTATTTTTTAGTACTTATGTTCTCTTCTCCTTACAGGCTCATCATCTCTTTAAACTTCACTGTTTGTCTCCGGCTTACTTCTATCTTTTCACCACCTTTTAATTCAAGCAATAGTCCTCCATTAAAATAAGGTTCTATTTTTTCTATCATCCGCAGGTTTACAATATGTTTCCGGTTAGCTCTGAAAAAAGTTTTTTCATCCAGTCTTTCTTCAAGTGCATTCAGTGATTTTAAGATAAGTGGTTTGTTATTGGCGAAAAATACTTTGGCATAATTGCCCACACTTTCAAACAAGCGGATTTCATTCAGTTTTACAAACCAGCAACGTTCACCATCTTTTACAAATACCTGATCACTTTCAGTGAGTATGCTGTTGTTAAAGTTTTCACCTTCGGCCTTTATTTCTTTATGCTCAGAAAAATGAAGTTTCTGAATAGCATCTGCCAATCGTTTTGGTTCTATCGGCTTCAGCAGATAATCCAGTGCATTTACTTCAAATGCTTTTAATGCAAACTCATCATACGCCGTGGTAAAAATTACCTGCGGTATTCTTTCTAATTGCGACAGCATATCAAAACCAGTTTTTCCCGGCATTTGTATATCCAGGAAAATAAGATCGGGTTGCTGGCTTTCAATTTTTGCAATTCCTTCTTCTGCATTAGCAGCCTCATCCACTATTTCTACCTCAGGAAATTCCTGCAAAAGTTTTTTTAACTCTGTTCTGGCCAGTCTTTCGTCATCGATAATAATTGCTTTCATATAAAATAGTTTCGGGTTATGAGTTCCGGGTTTCGAATTGAACTCCGAATTCCGGAATTTATTTATAACAAGTAAATGTCTGAAATTGTAACAACATCAAACATCAAATTTCAAACGTCAAACGGTGTTCACAGGTATCAGCACTTTTGCCTGTACCAAAGAACCATTGATTTGTTTTATTTCAAATTTTGCACTATCCCCGTATAATAAATTAAGGCGGTTTGTAGTACTGGAAATACCAAAACCTTCTGTGTTAATTTTTCCATTTAACTGACCGGTGTTCTGCACCACCAGTTCATGATAATCTCCTTTAAAATCAGAAGTTATTTTTACTACGCCGCCATTAATATGTTTGCTGATGCCATGCTTAATGGCATTTTCAACCAATGTTTGCAGCATCATCGGTGGCACAGGCTGGTCTAATGTGTCTTCATCAATTTCATACTCCACTTTTAACCGGTCTTCAAATCGCATATTTTCCAATGCCAGGTAATCTTTTACAATGCTTAATTCTTTTTCAAAAGGTACTGTCTCCATCTTCTCTGTATGCATACTGCTGCGAAGAATATTGCTGAGTTCGGTTACCGCTGCCCTTGCCCGTTTAGGATTTTCATCCACCAGTGCCCGGATACTGTTCAATGAATTAAATATAAAATGCGGGTTAATATGCGCCTTTATCGTTTGCAGTTCCAGTTCTTTTACCAATGACTCAAGCCGCAATGTATCGAGTTGTTGTTTACGGCTTTTGGTAACATAGTGATACATGAAGTAAATCAAACTCCAGATGAAGAAAAGAATGAAATAAGAAAACCCACTACTAAGTACCAAAATCAATTTACTTATCGAAAAACTGATATTTGTTCTGGCCAGCAAATCCAGTTCGTCTTTTCTCAATAATTTAAACGCTGTTATAACTTCTATTGAGACATAAGAAGTGGCTAATGCAACACAAAAAGTGAGTATAAAAAATTGAAATACTTGTTTATTCAGGGTTTTTTGTAAAATACCCAACCGGTTAATAATCTCCCGCATGATGTGTGAAAAAACGATACCGAGTATTAAAAATATGGCCAGCCGTTGGAAAAAGACCTGGGAAAGCTTATCAAATGAAAACGCAAAGAAAGTATTGATAATGGCGAAGCTGCCCCATCCGATTAGCTGAAAAACCCAGTATTGTGCCCTTACATTACGCATAACGATCAAAGCTAACCAAATATAAACCAGCCGCACCCCGTAAATATATCAGTGGCAGATACCTTTTACAAATGGGTATTTCAGGGTTTATAACTGTCAAAATTTTTGCCCGGTCAAACATTCCTCTCAAAAGGTTGTTAAACAATCTTTAGTAAAATAGACCGTTACTATGGCTATCGGGGGGAAAACATTAATTTTACACAGCCTAAAACCTATAAATTGGAAATACTACCCGGACCTCTGTTAAAAACCATAGACTCCCCAGCGGATCTCAAAAAATTATCCAGAGAAAAATTGCACCAGGTTTGCGATGAACTGCGCCAGTATATTATTGATGTGGTAAGTGTTCATGGCGGCCATTTTGGGGCCAGTTTGGGGGTGGTAGAACTTACAACAGCCTTGCATTATGTTTATAATACCCCTTATGATCAGTTGGTTTGGGATGTTGGCCACCAGGCTTATGGTCACAAAATACTGACCGGCCGCCGGGATAATTTTCATACGAATAGAAAATATAACGGATTAAGTGGGTTCCCCAAAAGAAGCGAAAGTGAATACGACACATTTGGGGTCGGCCATTCATCCACATCCATTTCCGCTGCTTTGGGTATGGCCATTGCCGCTAAATATAAAGGTGAGAAAGACAGGAAAGTGGTAGCGGTAATTGGTGATGGTTCCATGACAGCCGGAATGGCTTTTGAAGCCATGAATCATGCAGGTGTAGCTAATACAGATATGCTCATTGTTTTGAATGACAATGGCATTGGCATAGACCCAAATGTGGGTGCATTGAAAGAATACCTGACTGACATTTCCACATCACCAACCTACAATAAAGTAAAAGATGATGTATGGAACCTGTTAGGCAAATTGCCCGTAGGTAAAAGTTTTACCCGTGCCATGGCACATAAGCTTACGGATGGATTGAAAGGGATGGTAAACAGTCATTCTAATTTATTCGAATCACTAAAGCTTCGTTACTTCGGCCCTATTGATGGACATAACGTTGCCAAACTGGTAGATACATTAAAAGACCTGCGGGAAATACCCGGTCCTAAGATTTTACATATCATTACTACAAAAGGTAAAGGCTATGCGCTGGCAGAAAAGGATCAAACCAAATGGCATGCACCCGGTTTGTTTGATAAAATAACGGGTGAAATACAAAAAAAGAAATACGATTTACCACAACCACCCAAGTACCAGGATGTATTCGGACATACCATTATTGAATTAGCAGAAAAAAATGACAAAATATTTGGAGTTACACCTGCTATGCCTTCCGGCTCTTCCTTAAAATTTATGATGGAGAAAATGCCGGACAGGGCATTTGATGTGGGCATAGCTGAGCAACATGCAGTAACTGTAAGTGCTGGCATGGCAACACAGGGTATGAAGGTATTTTTCAATATCTATTCATCTTTTATGCAACGGGCTTACGATCAGGTGGTGCATGATGTGGCGATACAAAAACTGCCGGTGATATTTTGTTTAGACCGTGCCGGTTTAGTAGGTGATGATGGGCCAACGCACCATGGCTGTTACGACATTGCTTATTTCCGTTGTATTCCTAATATGATTCTCAGTGCCCCGATGAATGAAAGTGAACTGAGGAACCTGATGTATACGGCACAATTAAAATCTACTATATTGCCATTCGTTATCCGCTACCCGAGAGGCGAAGGTGTAATGCCGGAATGGAAAACAGAAATGAAAGAAATTAAAATTGGTACGGGAAGAAAGTTGAAAGATGGTAAAGACATTGCCATTCTTTCTTTTGGACATCCGGGAAATTTTGCTGCTGCTGCCATCCGTGAGTTAAGAAATGATGGGCTGACTCCAGGC
>JANMFO010000270.1:0-2418 GCA_031374245.1 Chitinophagaceae bacterium
TAAAAACGGAGCTGTTGAAAAAGGCTCCGCTTTTTCTTTTTAAATGCTTGGCTAGAAGGCTATACAGGCTTATCTTTGCACACCGTTTGAAAAAATGGTAGTTCTTATACATCCTGCTAAAAGCGGGAAAACATTTCCTGAAGAGGTTCGAAAAGGATCCCCCTGTGGGGAACGCCTCAAGGGTATAATTTTTAATACTTGGTATAATGCCTAAAGTAAAAACAAATTCCAGCGCCAAAAAACGCTTCAGAGTAACGGCCACTGGAAAGATCATGCACCAAAAAGCTTTCAAACGTCACATCCTGACGAAGAAATCAACAAAACGTAAACGTAACATGAGAATGGACGGAACTGTAGCAAAATCACATGTGGATTTTGTAAAACGTCTGTTGCGCCTTAAGTAAGCCAAGGTTTACTTCCCGATTCAAAAAAATTTTAAAACTTATGTCAGTTCTTACTTTGTAGTTCTGACTTTAAACTTAACAACATGCCTCGTTCAAAGAATGCAGTGGCCTCTAAAGCCCGCCGCAAAAAAATATTAAAACAAGCCAAAGGATACTATGGCAAACGTAAAAATGTATTAACTGTTGCCAAAAACGTAGTGGAAAAAGGTATGACCTACATGTTTGTAGGACGTAAGCTGAAGAAAAGAGAATACCGTACTTTGTGGATTGCCCGTATTAATGCGGCTGTCCGTGCAGAGGGGTTGACTTATTCTACCTTCATCAACAAACTACAGCAAAAAGGTATTGAGCTTGATCGTAAAGTATTGGCTGATTTAGCTATGAACAATCCGGAAACTTTCAAGAGCCTGGTTGATTCAGTAAAATAATTTTCCCTTTGAGCATTAAATAAAAAAAGTCCTTCAGCAATGAAGGACTTTTTAATTGATATAATAAATCATACTTGTATCAATCTCCGGTCCAGATTTTTTTAAACTTTAAACCATCCCAATATAATACCCAGGAGCTTTTCTCAAAAAATTCAACATTGATACCTTCGCCTTTAAGCTTCACCACTTTTCCATCGATATTTCCAATATCCTCTTTAGGATTGGTACTTATGGCTGCACCCTGCACATCATCTTCCCAAATAATAGCTTTAGTTGTATCCAGCAGAATAGCGATTCTGTATTTATCCCTTTTATCATTTACTACCAATGCAGCATAATCAGCTTTGCCATCCACATTATAATCTCCTTTGGCGATATAGGGATAATCAGGGTTTTCTTTTCTTTTACCAGCTATAAAATAATCAAATACATCCTTAGGCCATTTAGAAATACTATCATTAACTACCCGCCACTGATTCGGGAATTTCGTTTGTAAAATCGTATTTACGTGTATTTCAAGCTCAGTGATTTTTTGAATATCACTTATTGTATCCTTACTGCTACTAACCACAGTGGCACTGTCTGGTTTTGTTACCAAAGAATCTGTTGGTGAAGCATTCCCTTTATCAACACTTTGACCACAAGAAAAAAATAGAGCAGCAATAATGCAAGCAAATAAACGCATAACAATTTTTTTGAGGAATAAAAATAACAAGTAAAAGTAAATGCCAGCCACTTTTAAAGTGACCAGCATCATTACCAATAAATTCAGACTAAACTATTATCCTAAAATTACTATTAGCGCATAAATAACTCCTGGCAACCAGAATAACAACGTAAGCAATAAACTAATCCAGAATTTACTGTTTATTACTCCTTCGTGGAGATAAACAGCTAATGGTGGCAATAAGATGGCCAATATTACCAAAAGAAGGGTATTAGTGCTAGGTTCTTTACCAGCTTTTTTTGCCGCTTTATAAGCTTTCAGTTCCTTTTTAGATTCTTTAGCCATTACTTTCCTTTCTTTCTTTGAAAGACTTTTGAATTCAGCAATGGCAGCTTTTACTTTGGCCGGGTCTGGCTCTGTTGTGCTGGTAGATAAAGAGGCAACGCTAGCAGAGGAAGAATAATTAATCGAAGTAAATAACATAAAAAATGCCAGAAAGGGAAATAATTTCAGTCTCATATTAGTTCGTTTTAGTAATAAAAAAGTTTTAACATTTTAGTTGACCCAATTAGTATGCCGGAAGTAAAAAAATAGCCCCGCAAACAGCAGGGCTTATTCAAAAAAACATATTAATTGCTTACATAATATCCATTGCTTTTACAAAAGCAGTGGTTTGAAAAGGCAAAATGAGGGTCAACCATTCCCAATGCGTATAAATAGCAAAAATCATTGCGGCCGTAGATGCAAGAAAAACTAACCACCAGATGCCTGTATACTTCTTTGTTTGTTCCCAGGTTGTCGTAGGTACGGTAGGCGATACCGGTAGCTTCATCCTGGTAAGTAACATTGCTGAAAATATTTCTTGTATTATTCACCCCAACAGAAAAAATAGTAAAATCGTCGGCTGTAATATTGAATT
>JANMFO010000306.1:0-2966 GCA_031374245.1 Chitinophagaceae bacterium
TGCTTAAATGCATTTTCTACAAACGGTACCAGCAACAATGGCTCAATTGAAAATCCCTTTACCCCCGATGCACAATTAAACTGAACAGTGTATCTGTCATCCTTCCGCAATTGCTGCAAGTCCATATAATCTTTCAGGTACTGTATTTCTTTTTCGATGGGTATTTTATCGCCATTCATTTCATATAATTGATAACGGAGCATATCCGAAAACTTATGCAGGCTTTCCCGTGCAGCTGTATTATTCTTGTCAATCAGAAAATAAACTGAGTTCAATGAATTAAAAACAAAATGTGGATTTATCTGCGACTTCAGAAAATTCAGTTCAGCTTCGGCTTTTTCTTTAGCGGTTTCAGCCATCCGTTGTTGCAGCTCGCCATAATCCAACATCAGTTTTATTGCAGCACCGGCAATAACAAGAATAAAGTGTGGAATAATATTATCATACAACCTTGATTTTAGATCATGTGACCAATCAGCCAATGCAGGATTATTGAGTATACGCCCAAGTATATTCATCTTAACAGCGCTGCAGATCAAAATAGTAGCTACAAAACTCACAGCCAGCCATACATACTTTTTCTTGTATAATAATTGTGGGATAAGGACATAATTAGTAATGTAAATCATCAATGCCAGGTCTGCCACTTTGATAAACGTAACCGCAAAAGCTTTTCTCGGAGATGAATAATCATCTACCCGGAGTGTGTACCATATACCAAACACCAGTAACCAAAAAAAAACATGGTGCATCTTATATTTTAATAAGCCCCGGTTTTGCATAATTCAAAATAAATGTACAAATAACCATTTGGAAAAGGGATTACACCACCTGTAGCCTTTGCATGACAAGATGCAAGCTGCCTTTCATCAAGATTTTAAACCCGGTTATGTAAACAATTTACCTCCCTGTCGTAACAAGATAATCTTTGTAATAAAATTATTAGCTATGAGATTCCTTTTTCTGTTTGCAGTAAATAATATAGTTTGCCTTAGCGGTTGTGCCCAAAAAAGCCAGCAGCCAGAAAAAAGCAATAAACCCCTTCAACAGGAAATAAAAGTAGGTACCAGCTGTGAGGGTTGCGAAGCTATTTATGAATGCCCTCTTGCTTTTGAGCAATTAAACGAAATTGATACCCTGCCCGACTTTAATGAACCAGGACCAAAAATTGAAGTCAGCGGAATAATTTATCAGCGGGATGGTAAAACGCCTGCAAAAGATATTGTTCTTTACATTTATCACACAGATCAGAAAGGATTATACTCCCAAAAAGGAAGTGAAAAAGTCTGGGGGAAAAGGCATGGTTATATCCGTGGTTGGGTGAAAACAAATGCAGAAGGGTTTTACAAATTCTATACACTTGTTCCTGCATCATACCCCAACAGCAACAACCCTAAACACATTCATCCAACCATAAAAGAACCGGGCAAAAGTGAATACTGGATTGATGAATTTGTTTTTGATGATGATTCCTTACTTCCAAATGAAGAAAGGCTAAAAAGCAACCCCGTTGGTGGCAGTGGGGTATTGAAAACAACGATGAAAGACGGAATGCTCAGTGCCAAAAGGAATATCATTTTAGGTTTTAACGTACAGGATTATCCAAAACGTTAACATAAAATGTAGTATCATCCTATTACCTGATATAAAATTCCGTCCTTACTCTGTAATAGGTCACACTTCGTTCTACCATGTTTGCAATCATGCCATTCACTTTCAGCTTCCAGAGTTTTGTTACTTTATCAAATGTTACTTCTATCAACCCGCTGGAAACATTAACATAAGAAACCTGGTCACCTGACCGGAATGAATACTTGGCTGCCGCATCACGGCCACCGGGATTTGTTTTGAGTTTATATTTTCCCGTTTTCAATTTTCTGTCACGAAAGAACATGGTGAAAAACTGATCTTTTTGCTGAATAGTAATTTTAACTTCCCCATTATCTCTTTCAGTTTTAATTGTAGCCGGCAAGCCTTCAATAAAAAAATTATTGGCGCTAACAGTATCTGTAATATAAAGCGGACAACGTTTATATACAGTATCTATCTCCTGCTGCGAAAAGGCAGGTATAGAAATAATGGTGATTAGAAGCAGGATAAGTGTTCGCATTGTTTGAGTATTTGAAGCTTAAAAAATACGGAATTTTAACTAGATAGGAACTACTCCTTTTATAGTACCTCTTATTTCTTAACCCTTTCACCGAATAAAAGGCTCCCGATTCGTACCATATTACTGCCTTCTTCTATTGCCACTTTATAATCGCTGCTCATACCCATGGAAAGAGTTTGAAGTTTGAAGTTCGTCCGAAAGGACTCCTTTGGTGACGTTTGAAGTTTTATGTATTGGTTAAATACTTTCTTTAGTTTTTTGAATTCTGCCCTCACCTTAGCCATATCGTCTGTAAAACTGGCCATTCCCATTAATCCTGTAATCCTGATATTGGGCATTGGCATATCACCTAACTGACCAATTATCAAATTAAGTTCTTCTTCATTCAAACCAAATTTTGTCTCTTCCTGCGCAATATAAATTTGTAATAAACAATCAATAACCCGGTTGTTCTTTGCGGCCTCTTTATTTATTTCTTTCAATAGTTTCAGACTCTCTACCCCGTGAATCAGTTGCACAAAAGGAGCTATTAACTTTACTTTATTAGTTTGCAGGTGACCGATAAAATGCCAGCGGATATCTTTGGGCAATTGTGCTGCCTTATCCACCAGTTCCTGTACATAGTTTTCTCCAAAATCCCTTTGACCAAGATGATACAATTCATCTAAAGTCTGTTTTCTTGGTTTTATCTGCATTGGCATCTTTTTTCCCAATAATATTGATCTTGTTTTTCAGATCGCGAATGCTACCTGCAATGTCCACGCCTTTAGCGGGCTGAATGTAAAAGTTGACGACAGCCAAATTAAAGGCAACTTTGGCATTAGTAATTTTGCCAAGCCGCTTTACACCTTTGATT
>JANMFO010000019.1:0-4948 GCA_031374245.1 Chitinophagaceae bacterium
AACAGTCAGCCATGTCTTTTCAACAATTTCTTCAGCAAGCTGACCGCTGCTCCATCCCGAATAACCAATAAAAAAGCGAACTTTATTAGTATCGATCGTTTCGTTTTTTATAAGGTTAACGACAGCATCAAAATCACCACCCCAATACACACCTTTCATTATTTCCTGCCCACCGGGTATTTCATCGGGATACTGATGAATAAAAAAAATGGAAGTTTCTGCAACCGGTCCACCATAATAAACGGGTAATGGATGGCCTTCAAGTTCCTGTATCAATTCATCCAGGGTATTTTTATATTGACGGTTCAAAACAAAGCCCACATTTCCATCTTTATTATGCTCACATAATAGAACAACTGTCCTTAAAAAGTTGGGGTCTTTTAGAAACGGGTCTGCTATTAATAATATACCACGGCCGGGTTCAATCATAGTTCAATTTAGCATGAAAATTCTTTTCTAAAAATTTCTGTTTATCAGCTGATTATCTGAAGTAAGAAAATGACTGGTCAATAACCTGTCTTAGAAAGGCTTATTTTCTAAAACCCCCGTTAAAATAAGCCGTAATACCCTCTTCAGGGGATAGGAACCAGTTTATGAAACGTATTTTTGCTGGGTTGTCATTCGATAAATTCAATAGGTTAACAAAAACCTTATATCTTAGTCCGCAATTAGTTATAAAGAAGTGAAGAAAACATTTACCGTTATTACTGTATTAATAAGCCTGTCGCTGATAGGTATCATTTTTATTCAGCTTTCATGGATAAAGAACATGGTGCTGCTGAGGCAGGAGCAGATAAAGCATAACGTGGAGGAAAGTACAAAAATAGTGGCAGATGATTTGGCTCAGCATAAAGGGAATTATGCTACCGGAAATACGAAACGTGGGTTTCTTTCTGATGAATTTACTTCAGATATGTTCAGACCGCTTACTATCGGACAGCGGTTTGATGTAGAGGAAATAAGAGCCAAATTTAAAAAAGCCTTTTTGCAGAACGGACTGAAAGAGATAAAATTTGAATTTGGAATTGGCTCATTCGATAAATATGATAATATTGTTTTCGAAAAAATAACACCCAACTTAATCATAGAATTACAGGATAGTTCAAATAATTTTTCTTTTAACAGGAGCCTGGCGGCACTTAGTGGTACTGCCGGGGAAAACCTGAGTACCGAAGAAATCCTGTTTGTTGTAATCCCTGATATAAAAAACCTGGTATTAAAATCTCTGCGCTGGCGGATTATTACCTCTATTCTTTTTACCATCATTATCCTGGCAGCTTTTTTTCTTACGGTAAGAACAATGTTGCGGCAGAAAAAATTGGGCGAAATAAAGAATGATTTTATTAATAATATGACGCATGAATTTAAAACACCTATTGCCACCATATCACTGGCAGTAGATGCTATGCGAAATGAAAAAGTGATAAGTGACAGGGAGAAGCTGGGTTATTTCAGCGGAATTATAAAGGAAGAAAACCAGCGGATGAACCGACAGGTAGAAACAATATTAAAGGCGTCACAATTAGAAAGGCAGGAAGTGGATCTGAATCTGAAGCCGGTACATGTACATGAAGTGATAAAAGATGTAGTAGATAATTTTACGTTGCAGTTGGAAAGCAAAAATGGCAAAGTGGAAATGCAATTGAGTGCACAAAATGATTTAATTGATGCTGATGAAGTTCATTTCTCTAACCTTGTCAATAACCTGGTGGATAATGCAGTGAAGTATGCAAAAGACAATGTGCCACCTGTCATTAAATTAACAACACAATCCAATGGTAAAAACTTTACCATGCGGATTGAAGATAATGGTATTGGTATGAACCGGGAAACAGTGAAAAGAATATTTGAACGTTTTTACCGTGCCCATACCGGTAATGTGCATAATGTAAAAGGCTTTGGGCTGGGATTAAGTTATGTAAAGACTATGGTGAAAGCACAGCACGGTGATATAAAAGCAGAAAGCACATTGGGTAAGGGCAGTACTTTTACGGTTGATTTACCTTTGAAGAAAGTATAGTTTTTTGTCAGCTTTAGTTCCCTGAGCATCGTCCCTTGCAAGTTTATCCTGAGGTGACGAAGGGCACACTTCAGCTCAAGGAATTCTACTGAGCTTTAACTCTTCCATAATAAGCTTCCATCCCCATAGCTAAGAAAGCGAAAATCGTTTTGTAAGGCGTAATCATATACTTTTCTCCAATCATCACCAATCAGGGCAGCGACTAATAACAACAAAGTTGATTGCGGCTGATGAAAATTAGTAACAAGCCCTTTTACAATTTTGAATTCATAGCCCGGAGCAATCAGTATCTGTGTTTTAGCGACTATTCTTTCCAATTTGTTTTCCTTCGTCCAATTTAGTAATGACTGTAATGCGTCTTTAGCAGAAATATTTTTTTCACTTAATTCATAAGCTTCCCACTGCAAAAGGCTTAGTTGCTTGTAGGTGTCTACTCCTGACTCCCGACTAATGACTAAAGACTGCTTCACCCCCAACCAATACAAACTTTCAATAGTTCGTAAGGAAGTAGTACCAACAGCAATGATGTTATTATCTAAATTGTCAACGATATTTTCTATCGTAGTTCTGGAAACATCAATGAACTCTGCATGCATTTCATGCTCCTGCATAATGTCAGCTTTCACTGGTTTAAATGTGCCTGCACCCACATGCAACGTAACAAAACCAGTTAAAATGTTTTTGTCTTTCAACTTTTTAAAAATAGTATCTGTAAAATGCAAGCCAGCAGTTGGTGCAGCAACTGAGCCATCAAAATGTGCATACACGGTCTGGTATCTTTCGGAATCGGCTTCTTCTACGGCTCTTTTAATATAAGGTGGCAATGGAATAGCACCGGCATAATGCAATACTTCGGCAAAACTTAGTTCAGTAGGTGACCATGACAACTCAATAATAAAGGAGTCATTTCTTTTTTCAATATAGCTGGCCTGCAGTATTATTTCTTTACCACTTTGTTTTATTTTCTTTTCTAATAACTGACCAGTTTTCCATTTGGAAACACCACCAACAAGACATTGCCATAAAACTTTGCCTTTTTGTAACATAGCAGTTGTAATATCAGCATATTGTTCATGTGGTTCCAGGCAAAAGATTTCGATAACACCACCGGTTGGTTTTTGAAACAACAACCTTGCTTCTACTACTTTGGTATTATTAAAAATGAGTAAGGAGTTTTCTGGAATGTGATGAGTTATACTTCTATAAACATCTTCTACTATTTCGCCTTCTTTATAAATAAGCAATTTGGAAGCATCTCTTTCTGTCAATGGGTATTTGGCTATCCTTTCTTCGGGAAGAGAATAAGTGAAATCGTGGATGGATATGTTTTTGGGGTGTGTCATGTTACAACTAACTGTTGTACTTTAGTAATTGTAAAAATAACACAGATTTTTCATTTTAGAATTAAGCTATTTCGGCTTTTACATAACTTGTTTTTAATTAATTAAGACATGCTAAGATTAGTTATCGGTTTATTATTCTTGCTTTCATTTTGTGGGTGCTCAACTAGCAAAGAGAATCAATTGGATATTATTATTCAGTTTGCAAAATCATCAAAGATTGATATTAAAGCAAGTACTTATACGGTTTACTTTATTGCTAAAGACCCAGTAATCATGCACTTTACATTAAGTGAGAAAGAAAAAGAAGATATAGTTCAGGCAAAGAAGGCTCTACTTATCAATTGGGAGCCGGTACGAACAACAATAGAAGATAGTTGTTGGCATGACCCTAAACTTTATACAAGAATAACAATTAATTCAAAGAAAGGGCTTAGTATAATTGATATTGATAATGGCTGCAATGGTTTTTATCCCAGTAATTCTGATCATGCAATTAGAATAAAGGAATTCATTAAAAAGATAAAAGAGATAGTTAAATCAAAGAAAGAAGTTAAAGATGCTCCTGAAACTGATATGAGTTATTTCTAAAGTAGAAATTCAATAACATTATCGATTACTCACAGGTACCACCAATTTCAACCCACTCCACACATCACTCACGGCACAAACTTTTACATCTACTAAGTCATTTTGTAAAGCGTAGTTACGGATAGTATCTTCTGTAACATCCGTTACAATCTTTGCACTTTTCTTATACCACGAAACCCAAATGATAATGGAAGAATTCTTTTTATAAACAGGTTTCAGCTTTTTCATTTCACTGATAAATTCTTTTTCTGTTTTTACAAACAGATGAATGAAATCAGGTGTTTCTCCGTAAAGAGTCCCCCGGACATTCTTCTTGCATAACTGGTCGCTGATGTTTGTTTCCAGCAATGAATAATAATCATCTGGTTGGTTAAGCAACAGGATTTTCATCTCTGGTTTGATACCGAGTTTTTTTAATAAAGGCGTTCCTGAAAATCCAGTTCTTGACATGTGTTGATTATTTGCAAAGTACGTTCCTCTCCCGGAATTGTACCTTGCAGCTGCTATTATTCACAGCTTATCCACCGCTATTCACATCGTGTACAGTGATTTTTTGGAAAAAAATAGCTAACATCTATCTAAACCCTTTTCCATAAAGGGTTTCAGCTAAAAAAAAGGTGGGGAAAAATTAAATATTAAAAAATTTGGTAGTGTAGTGGGGAAAAGTGTTATTTTGTGGTAATAATTAAACATTGACCCAATTCACTGATAATGACAGGCTTTCTCGGAGAATACGAGTCTACTTTGGACAGCAAAGGAAGGTTTCTGCTACCGGCGGGGCTAAAGAAACAATTGCCGGAAGAGGAAACGGGCAAGTATGTTATCAACAGGGGATTTGATAAATGTTTGACGCTCTATCCGATGAGGACATGGGAGCCGCTCTTTACAAAAGTTAATGGCCTGAATGAGTTTGAGCCCAAGCAACGGGAGTTCAAACGGGCATTCCTGAATGGAGCCACTTATGTGGAACCAGATACAGCCGGCCGGATTCTGTTGC
>JANMFO010000342.1:0-5379 GCA_031374245.1 Chitinophagaceae bacterium
CTGGTTCACTTCTTTGATCTTGGCAAGGGTTTCAAGACCTGTTATGCCAGGCATACTTTCGTCAATCAACACCACATCCACCGGGTTTTCTTTTACGTAGTCAATTGCATCAAAGCCGTTAGTAAATGTTTGTACCTCATATCCTTTATTTTCCAAAAACATTTTTTGCGATTGAAGGCTTTCTATTTCATCGTCAACCCAGATAATTTTTGCTACTGCCATTCTATTAGTTTAAAGTAATTTACACATTAAGTACGGGTAGAGTAAAAATAGCTTATTAAACCCGGCCTTTGTACTTTTGCCGCCTGCCCTTTCCGGGCCTTTAACAAAAAAGCAACAATGACACCCGTTCGCAAAATCATCAACGACCCGGTATATGGTTTTATTACCATTGACCACCCGTTGATATTACAAATTGTTTCCCATCCCTGGTATCAGCGGCTGCGCAATATCCATCAAATGGCATTTGCCCATTTGGTATATCCCGGTGCGGTGCATTCAAGGCTGCATCATTCACTGGGTGCTTATCATTTAATGAGTAATGCCTTAAGTGAGTTAAAAAGTAAAGGCATTGATATTTCTGCTGAAGAAGAATTAGGAGCTAAGATTGCTATTTTATTACATGATATTGGCCACGGACCTTTTTCTCATGCACTGGAGCAGGAACTTATACAGGATGTGCATCATGAAACAATTTCCATTTTATTGATGGAAAAGTTGAATGAGCAATTTGAAGGGCAATTACAAACTGCCATCGAAATCTTCACCAATAAACATCCCAAGAATTTTTTACACCAATTAGTATCCGGCCAGCTGGATGTGGACAGGCTGGATTACCTGAACCGGGATAGCTTTTTTACCGGTGTAGCTGAAGGAGTGATAGGTTATGACCGCATTATTAAAATGCTGACAGTAAAAAATAATGAACTGGTGGTGGAAGAAAAAGCTATTTACTCAATCGAAAAATTTTTAGTATCCCGTCGCCTTATGTACTGGCAGGTTTACCTGCACAAAACGGTTGTAAGTGCAGAACAAACATTGCAGAAAATTTTACAACGGGCCAAAGAAATAAAAGCAACCTCTCCATCGCCTTTCCTGAATATTTTCCTGAACCTGGATGATAATAAAAGTGCCACAATCAACGATTGGCTTCCTGAGTTTTGCCAGCTGGATGATTATGATGTAATGAGTTCAGTAAAATACTGGCAGTTACACACTGATAAAATATTATCCACCCTTTGCCGTTGTTTAGTAGAAAGAAATTTGCTGAAAGTAAAATTGCAGGCTGAACCTTTTGAAGAAACATTTGTAAAAGACAAAAAAAGAGAGGCTTGCGATAAACTTAGCATCTCAGAAAAAGAAGCGGAGTATTTTGTATTTACGGGTGAAGCCAGTAATACCACTTATAATCCAAAGGACGAGAGCATCAATATTTTATTTAAGGACGGAACAATAAAAGACATTTCAAAGGTGGACAATGCGCTGATTCAGCATAACCTGAGCGGCACTGTAAAAAAATATTACATTTGTTATATAAGATAACGGTTATCAGCCGGCCATTAGCTTTTGGCTAATTCTTTGCTGCTAACTGGTTAAAGCTAAAAGCTTAATAACTATGAAATTCCCGGTATCCCAAATTGCACTACTGATAAATGGAAAAGTGGATGGCGACGCAAGTATAGTCGTTGATTCTTTTGGTAAGATTGAAGAAGCAAAAGAAGGGCAACTTGCCTTTTTTTCTAATCCCAAATACGAAGAATATTTATACATTACCAAGGCTTCTGTTATAATCGTTAATGAAGACTTTGTACCTAAAAAAACTATTACTGCTACATTGATCCGGGTAACGGATGCATACACTGCTTTTGCTACGTTGTTAACGAAGTACCAGGAGATAGTGACACAGCAACTGGGTGGTGTGCAACAACCGGTTTATATTGCCAAAACTGCCACTTATGGTGAACATGTTTTTATCGGTGCTTTTGCTTATCTCGGTGAAAATGTGAAAGTAGGTAACAACACCAAAATTTTCCCCAATGCATATATCGGTGACAATGTAACTATTGGTAATAACTGCATGATACATCCCGGTGTAAAAATTTATCATAATTGTAAAATAGGAGACAATGTAATCATCCATGCCGGAACGGTGATTGGCAGTGATGGTTTTGGTTTTGTACCGCAGACTGATGGCACTTTTAAAAAAGTACCGCAGATAGGGAATGTGGTTATTGAAGATAATGTAGAGATTGGCGCTAATACAACTATAGACAGAGCTACCATTGGTTCCACCCTGATAAAATCAGGAGCCAAACTGGATAACCTGATTCAGATAGCCCATAATGTAGAAGTTGGCAACTTTACTGCCATTGCTGCTCAGGTTGGTGTAAGCGGCAGCACTAAAATAGGTAGCGGTGTGATTATAGGAGGACAGGCGGGTATTGCCGGTCATATCAATATTGCAGATAACGTAAAAATCAATGGACAAAGCGGGGTGAACAAATCAGTTAAAACTGCTGGTATTTCTATAACTGGAACAAATGCCTATGAGTATACAAAGGCAATGAGAAGTATGGCCATTGCACGCAACCTCCCTGAAATGGACAAAAGAATACATGACTTGGAAACCTTGATAAAGCAACTACTGGCAGAAAAATTTCCCTGACATTAATTATTTCCCCAGACTGAAAATTTGCGGTTTCACCGTCGTTCGTAATCCTGTTAAGTATGGCTATCCAGTAGTAGAATCCATCACCTTCATTCTTTCTATCGTTGATGAATTTATTGTTAGTGCAGGGAATTTCGATGATGGTACATTGGAGTTAATCCAATCTATCAACTCTCCGAAGATAAAAATTCATCATTCCATTTGGGATGATTCACTGAAAAAAGGCGGAACAATATTAGCAGTAGAAGCAGATAAGGCTTTAGCTCATATAAGCCCTGACAGCGGCTGGGTATTTTACCTGCAGGCTGATAAAGTGGTACATGAAAATGATCTACCGATAATTGTGAAAGCTGCTGAACAGTACTTAAAAAACAATAAAATGGAAGGTTTGATTTTTAAGTATTTGCACTTTTATGGCACATGTGATTACATAGGTGATTCCCGCCACTGGTATGATTATGAAATAAGGCCAATAAAAAACCTCAAAAGAATTTACTCTTACCTTGATAGACAGGGATTCCGAAAGGGAAAAGATATAAAACTAAATGTAAAAGTGCCAATGCACATATCTATGATTATGGATGGGTTCGCCACCCCCATAAAAAATTAGAAAAACTTAATAATTTTTACAGTCTTTGGAGTGGTGAACAATACTTCCCCCCTGTAATTGATGAAAAAGAAAATTTCGATTTTTTAAAAGCTGTGGATTCTGTAGTTCTTTTTGATGGTACACATCCGGCAACAATGCAAAAAAGATTGAGGAAAAAAACTGGCAGGTCAGTTTTGATGTTACCAAAAAAATCTCTTTAAAAGACAGGCTACTTTATAGAATTGAAAAATTAACAGGAATAAGGATTTTCAAATTCAGGAATTATAAAATCAATTGATCTTTCAGTCTTATTCTACTCTTTTTTCCATTATACCTGAATGTCTATCTTTGCCCGCATAATTCAACCGCATGGACTCAACTTTCAATCCAGATAAACAGCATACATTAAAATCTTCTGTTAGTATTTCAGGTACAGGCTTACACACTGGTGTAATGGCCGACCTGACATTAAAACCCGCTGCTCCGGGTTTTGGTTATCAATTTCAGCGTATTGATTTGCCAAGCCAGCCTGTCATCAAAGCAGATTGTGATTTGGTTACCGATGTAAGCCGCGGCACTACTTTAGAAAGTAATGGTGCCAAAGTAAGTACCGTAGAGCATGTGCTTGCGGCATTGGTAGGTATGGGAGTTGACAATTGCCTGATTGAAATTAATGGCCCTGAAATGCCCATTATGGATGGCAGTTCAGAACCATTTGTAGAATTAATTGAAGAAGCTGGTGTAGTGGAACAGGATGCAGCCAAAGTTTGGTATAGTATTGATGAAAACATTTATCACTACGATGTAGCTAAAAGGGTTGAAATGGTCGCCATGCCTTCTACAGAATACCAGGTCACAACGCTAATTGATTTTAATTCACCGGTACTGGGCACACAACATGCTGGCCTTAAGCATATCAAAGAATTTAAAACTGAGATTGCCTCTTGCCGCACTTTTTGTTTTTTACATGAACTGGAAATGCTGTTGGATAATAACCTGATAAAAGGTGGTGATTTAAACAATGCGATTGTTATTGTTGACAAACCTGTTGGTGAAAAAGAAATGGCAAGGTTAAAAACCATTTTCAGGAAAGATAAAATAGAAGTGAAAAGCGAAGGCTACCTGAATAATCTTGAACTGCGTTTTCCCAATGAACCCGCAAGACATAAGCTGCTGGATGTTATTGGTGACCTTGCCTTAATTGGTTATCCGATTAAAGGAAGGATTATCGCTAACCGTCCGGGACACAGCAGCAATGTAGAGTTTGCAAAAAAGATTAAACAATACATCAAGAAGAATAAGCATACCAAAGGTGTTCCGATTTATAATCCCAATCAGCCACCAGTGTATGACCAGCAGTTTATTGAAAAAACACTACCTCATCGTTTTCCTTTTGCAATGGTAGATAAGATTATTGAACTGAGCGACACGCATATCGTTGGTATCAAAAATGTAACTTTCAACGAATGGTTTTTCCAGGGGCATTTTCCCGGCAACCCTGTAATGCCCGGAGTGTTGCAGATAGAAGCGTTGGCACAGTGTGGTGGCATCCTCGCCATCAACCTGAGCGGTGAAGGGCAGTATGATACTTATTTTCTGAAAATAGACAATTGTAAATTTAAACAGATGGTAAGGCCAGGTGATACATTGATTCTTAAAATGGAATTATCAGCGCCGATACGCCGCGGTATTTGCGAAATGAAAGGCACCACTTATGTTGGAAATAAGGTTTGTGCGGAGGCCGATTTAGTGGCGCAAATTATTAAAAGATAACCATCGAAAAGGGACCAGAAAAATCCTCCTTTTTTAATCCCTTCGGAAATAGCTGAAATGCCCGTTTTTCGGGCATTTCCTTTTATCCACAACCAGCAAAAAATAGTGTAAAAAAGGGTCTTTCAAAACCCCTTCTCCGGGTCTATTTCCGTAAATTTGTAAGTCTGACAATTCTCATTTTTAAACGACAGGATTTTACCATTTTTATGACCACAGAAGCTAAAGAAAAAGCAGCCGCTATATCGGCCGGTTACAGTGCTGACAGTATCCAGGTATTAGAAGGTTTGGAAGCCGTTCGTAAACGTCCGGCGATGTACATTGGTGATATTGGAGTGAAAGGTTTGCATCA
>JANMFO010000356.1:0-7995 GCA_031374245.1 Chitinophagaceae bacterium
TGGTACCTGGCGATTTTTTCTCAAACTTTTCTCCAACATCGTTATGCATCTCATGCTGCTTTCAGTATGAACAAATTTTGGGAACGTTTTTTTTATCTGTTAGCTTATATTGGTCAGGGCTCTTCGTATGTAAGCCCGAGAGTGTATGCCATCATGCACCGTATGCATCATGCCTATACAGATACAGAGAAAGATCCGCATTCACCAAAGTATGATGATAATCTGTGGATAATGATGTGGCGCAGCCGCAACTTTACTTCCGGTGTGTTTAATAATAAAATAGAAATCGAAGAACGGTTTCTAAAAAATCTTCCTGACTGGCCGGCGCTGGACAGAATTGCACACAACTGGCTGTCCAGAGTAGGGTGGATTGCTTTCTATATTACCTTTTATATCCTTTTTGCACCATCTGCCTGGTGGTATTTACTGATACCAATACATATAGTAATGCTGCCTTTGCACGGCGCCGTTATTAATTGGTTTGCTCACAAGTACGGTACAGTAAATTTTAAAATGGATAACACGTCTAAGAATTTATATCCAATGGACTTGTTGTTAATGGGTGAAGCCTATCATAACAATCACCATAAAACACCTTCGGCTATTAATTTTGGAAAACGTTGGTATGAGTTTGACCCTACTTATTCTATTATCAGGTTTTTGAGCTGGGTTCATATTATTAAAGTGAACAAGATTAATAAAAGCAGCAATGTAGAATTGGAATAAATTGTTTGTTGAATATTTCGACAAAGGCCACAAAGTATTTTTCTTTGTGGCCTTTGTGTTTCAGGTAGAAAGATATTGTTGCATGCCAGAATTATTTCGAAACCGGCTTCCGTATATCCATTATTATCCAAAGCACAATAAAACTCAGCAGGGCGGCAAAAAAACACCATACAGAAATAACAAAGCCGCTATAGAAACTAATGGCGAAGAGGTAGGAAGCAAAAAACACAACGCCCAGCCATTTCATCTTTTTAATACTTGAAATAAATGGAGTGATGATGGTGGCAGCTATATATAGTACACTAAATGCCACTATCAGTTTTTTTATCAGCGATGGAATAGCAAACTCATAATGAAGATGACTGGTAACTGATGATGGCTGCGCAGATAACGGACAAGTCGGACAAAACGGAGTTATCACTTCAACAGGATAACTAAAAAGTACTAAGCCAACACCAACAGCTACAAATGCGCCAATCCACACAAAAACATTTATTATTCTTTTCTTACTGGCATCTTTTTCCAGCAGCCGGATAGTGAAGGGAATCCAGAATGGCCACACTGCCATGGCAAATACCAGGAAGGTATAAGTCAGAAAAGATTGCCATGATGCCATATCTGTATTTTTCAGTGATATCCATAGCAGACCTTCAGTGAATTGTTGTACGGCGAAAACCAATGGTATAGTCGCAAACACCCGTTGAGGATTTGTTTTTGTCTTTGCAACAGTAATCACTCCAACAACACCCAAAACGGCACTGGCTCCAAAACTTGCGGTAGCTGAAAAACACATTGATTGATTTTTGTTTATGTTTTGAAGATAAGCTATGTTTTGTTTTAAAATGAATACAGTTGTATACCTGCTGATGCCAAAGTTTTGCAGGAGTTCCTTATATTGGGACAAACTTTTTAATATGAATCATCTTTCACGCCGTCAGTTTGTTGGCAATACCGGTAAGGCAGCTATAGCAGGAACATTTATATTTGCGGCCACTAACCAACAGGAAAGCGAAATGAAAAATATATTTGTACACCATGTTTATTTCTGGCTTCAGCATGCTGAGAGTGCAGAAGACCTTGGTAAACTGGTTGCCGGGTTAAAAAAACTATCCACTGTTAAAACAATCAAACAGTTTCATATTGGCAAACCAGCCAGCACCAGCCGTGAAGTGATTGATGGTTCTTACTCCGTATCGTGGCTTACTTTATTTGATACAAAAGCCGATCAGGACAGTTACCAAACTGACCCGATACATTTAAAATTTGTTGAAGAATGTTCTGCCCTCTGGAAGAAAGTGATTGTGTATGATTCAATAGATATGTAATAGTAGTACAGTCTTATCCTCCCCACAACTGTGCAGCTTCCCAACCAAGCAATGCTGTTTTTCTATCGCTGTGCCAGCGATACTCACCGGTAACGCCGGTAGAACGGATAACCCGGTGACAGGGGATTAAAAACGCAACAGGATTACTGCCGATAGCAGTTCCTATTGCTCTTGATGCTTTGGGCAAATTAATTTTACCCGCAACACCACTATAGGTGTCAGCATAGCCGGAAGGGATTTGTAACAAAGCCTGCCACACTTTCAATTGAAATTCGGTTCCTTTCAGGTGTAATTTTATTTGTTGCAGGTCACTCCAGTCATAACTGAAAATCGTCAATGCATTTTGCTGCAACATATCTGTCTTTTGTACAAAACTGGCTTGCTGAAAGGATTGTTGTAGTTTTTGTATGCCTTCTGTTGTGTTATTGATAAAAGAAAGATGACAAATGCCTTTTGCTGTAGAAGCAATCAGCACATCACCAAACGGTGTTTCAGCATGGCTGTAATTAATGGCCAAGTTTTCACCGTCATTTTTATATTCACCCGGTGTCATACCTTCAATATTAACAAACAAATCATGCAGGCGGCTGGTACCGGAAAGGCCGGTTTCAAAACTTACATCAGCCAGCGATAATTTTTTATCTAATAATTGCTTAGAATATTCTATGCTGATGTATTGAAGAAATTTCTTAGGGCTTACCCCGGCCCAATCTTTAAACAACCTTTGAAAATGAAAAGGGCTTAAATGAATATGTGCAGCCACTTCATCCAGTTCTGGTTGTTGTTTAAAGTTGTCTTTAATAAAATGAATGGCTTTTGTTATGCGATCAAAGTCTGTCATCATGAAACAAAAATAAACTACTGGCAGGGGATGGGCTACCCGATTGTTGCGGAGTTTTTAGCGCCTTATTGAATAAAAAAATTCTGCGGGGCAACGGCCCCGCAGAACCAGTAATTTTTTCAGACTTATTTTTTACCTGTAGCAGCCCACAAAATTCCTGCATACAAATGATTAAGAAATGCCTGGTCGCTGTAAACAGCAGGCAGGTGTCCCAGTGCGGTATAAAAAGAACGGCCACCATCATAATTATGATACCAGGAAATGGGATGCAGTTTTCCCATACCTGTTCCTTTTTTTGCACCCCAGTCCGCTTTTGGATCGTAAGTAGATTCATCAACGGCTAACACATAATTAAGGCCGGAGATTTTTTCAGGGCCAAACTCATACCACTCATCTGTCCATAGTTTATTATTGGCAAACCCCTGTAAGCCCGGAAAGGTAGCATCAACAATATTCAGCTTCGCTGTTTGAATAACAGGATGGATATAGAACATCCTGCCAACTAATTTTGTGTACCAATCCCAATCATATTCTGTATCGGAAGCACTATGAATACCAACATAACCTTTGCCTGATTTAATAAAACGTTCCATTACTTTTTGCTGGGTACTATCAAATATATTGGCGGTGGTATTTAAGAAAATAATTACCTGGAATTGCTCAAGATATTTATCGGTAAATCCGTTAGGGTTTTCCAATAAGGTTACATCAAAATAGTTTCTTATCGCCAACTCCTTCAGTGCCACTACTCCATAGTGTACTGATTCATGATGCCAGCCATTGGTAGTAGTTACCAATAAAGCTTTGAATTGTTTGGTTTGTGCCGAAGCTTTTGGTTGTATAGATATCGTAGTAATTGCAAGAGCCAGTAGAAATTTCACTACTTTCATATCTTTATCGTTTGTACGATGAAGATATATTAAAACTTCAATCGTTTTATTTCTTTTATAGTGTTGGTAATATATTTTATTGACATAGGAAAAGCCCAAATTATCCTTGCCTGCGCACCATTTCGTTAATCCATATCAGTGCAAAAGTGAGGTGTAACCTGTCTGATTCTCCTTACTTCCTTAAAATTTTTTCCATTGTCTTTCCTTTTGCCAATTCATCCACCAACTTGTCTAAATAACGAACCTTTTGCATGAGTTTGTCTTCGATTTCTTCGACCCGGTACCCACAGATCACCCCTGTAATTTTTGAAACATTTGGATTCAGTTGTGGTGCCAGGGCGAAAAAGGTTTCAAAATCAACCTTCTTGTCTATTTGTTTTTGCAATGTTTTTTGATCATATCCTGTCAGCCAGCAAATAATGGTGTCCAGCTCTGCTTTTGTATGGCCCTTTCTTTCTACTTTGTTAATATAAAGCGGATAGACACCGGCAAATATCATTTTATATACTCTTGTATTATCCATGGTAGTTATTATTTTTTACATTTAAAATCTAACCATAATTGGTTAAGGCTTGTCCAGTTGGCATGGGTAAAAGGTTTGGGCGATAATTCATAGAATATAATGGTCTTATTATCGTCCGGGCAACGTTTCAGGTGTGCTATGCAATTCAGCGTTATAGGTTTCAGTTGTAAATAATCCATCATTTCGATGGTTCCGGAAAAGGTTTTCAAATCACCTTTAGTAGTTGCTATTTTTTTGAAAGCCGTAGTCGTTGGTATCAATTTTACGGAAGCTTTTTTTGTACTGTCAGTATTGATGTTAAATAAACCTGTGTAATAAGCTTTTAAATTCTCCGCTATTATTTTTTTATTCATTTTTACTATACCATCTAAGTACCATAAAAAAGCATAGGTCCAGTATTCGTCACTTTTTATCTTTGCCCATCCGGGAGTAAAACGAATATCTTCCACTCCTTTATAAGAGATTGACTGAGCAAAATTAATGGGTATCAAAAATCGTTCAAGTCCCCAATCTTTTGGTATGGGCAGATGGTAAGGGGCTTCCCATTTATGGCCATCAAATTCAGTAGTTGTTTCTTGTCCTTGACTGCTTAAAGAAGCTACACAAAGAATTAGTATTATTACCTGTTTCATCTTTTAAATTTAAGAATAATGGTACAAGTTTACAACAGAAAATAGCAGGGATTATTTAGTTAGACTATAGTAATTGTTAGTAGTACCGCAGTTTAATTTTTTTAAAACCAAAGAGACAGGGTGAACACGGAGTTTCACGGCGGTTACCCTGTGTTTCTCTGTGACCTTGTGTCTCCGTGGTTTAATTGAAACTGACACATTACTGAATTGTTGCTCAGATTAGAATTCTGTAAAAAAGAAGTAAATTTAATAAAACCCTTTAGATGGCTATTGATAAATTAAAAAAAGAACTCACCAAACTTATTGATGAAACAAATGATGAGGGTTTGCTTTCAATGGTAAAAGAAGATATAGCCTTTTATAAAAGCTCTAAAGATGTTGATGTTACAGATAGCCTTTCTGCTGAACAATTAAAAGAACTGGAGGAACTTGCCACTGAGCCAGTTGAAAAGGATACTATGACTTTGAACGAATTCAACAAGGCTACTGATAAATGGCGTACGAAATAATTCTTAAGCGACATTTTACAAATAAGTTGGTAAAACTCCTGGCTTATCTTAAAAAAAGAGTGGTCTCATAAAGTAGCCGCCAACTTTCTATAAAAAATTGACTTTCGCATACAGCAATTATCAGGACAACCTTTAACAGGTATTTCTTCCGAAAGAATCGAAGGAGTCCGGTCTGTATTTATTACACGGTATAACAGGCTTTATTTTAAGGTAAAAGGAAAGAAAGTGATTGTATTGAATATGTATGTTACGAGGATGAATGTGAAGAAGAAAAAATATTAACGGCGAGTCCGGCCGTTAATATCATTTTGTTATAAGAAACTGCTGGCCGAGACATCGCCTCGGAAGTTTTTATTTTGGAGACTCGGCTGGGAATGAAGTTATTTCTTGTTTTTTTTCTTTACATCAAATTTCTTTGCTAATGAAACCTTGATTTGCCCTGCTTTGTAAAAATAATTCTGAGCACTGGCAGGTCCTTTTGCCAATAAAAGATTACCGGCCGTGCTGACGACAAAACTCCAACTGTTACTATTGTAACCAATTCCAGCTTTATAAATGCTTGAAGGAGCAATCGACGTCTTCTTTACGACAGTTGGAGATTCTTCCGTAGCCAGGTTAATTTTAAGATTGGCAATTAATGAACCCATAATGAAAAAATGACCATCCATCACCGCTGTATAGGCATATCCGATACCGGGACCAAAAGTGATAGCCTTCATTTCATGATAGCCTTTTTCGATATAATTGTTCTGAATGGACTGTGGAATAAAGTTGCTGTCATTCTCCGGTCCTATTACGTAATAAATTTCACCGCCATAAAGTAAGGAGCCTGCAGATTTTTTCTGCCATTCATTTTGAACAAGAGCAGCCCTGTATGAAAATTTTTCTTTGTTGGGAACCCGGTAGGCTGCAAAACCATATATCCTTTCCTTGGTGCCTTCGTTTGAATAGTAACTGGATGAATTGGCAGCGGCAGTTCCTTTAGGTTTTATATACATACCCTTAGGCATAACGGCCAGTACATCAATTACCCATTTATGAGGAAATAAATGCAATTGGAGGTCAAGCCCTTTGGTTTTTCCACGATCGACGCTGCTATTATTAAAACCATAAAAAGCGTTGAGTGAAATATTGCGCCAGGTAACCCCGACGCCCAAGTTCAGTTTATGATTGGCTACAAATTTGAGGTCGGGTGCCGAGCCACCTGAGGGAACATTGATATCCTCAAATTTTTTGGCAGCATAAATCCGTCCTGTAAGTTTGTTCGGGTACATTTCATAATAGCTTTCATCATGCAAGTATTTCTTCTTACTCATTTTTTGAGCATGAACTGTATTAACAAACAAGATCATGATTGCAAGCAGGAAAAGGAATATTTTTTTCATAATAAATAGGTAAATGGTTAATAATAGATATAAAAATAAACAGCAATTCTGAAGACATTCTGAAGTAGATAAGCGGAAAGCATTGTAAGGATGATAGACCTTGATAGTGTCATTGTAATTACCACCTTTATCCAAATGAATGCAGCTGATTTGGGTTGGAATATTGTATAGTAAATCCCGACACATCACAAATATGTTTTACGATGAAAAGCCCTGGCCCGTTATTACCCATTCCTGGTGATTCGGGGTAAAATTTGCTGTACAGCCTGGTACTTTCTAAAGCATAATTTAATTTATTTAAGGTATCAAAAAAAGGTGCCATAATTTTTTCAGCACAATGCGGTTAATAAAATAGGATGCTGCAAGCATCACTAAAATGGTAGAAAGAATGATCTGCAATATGGATCAAAGCAGGGGCGATAGGAAACCCTAAATTTGTTTGTTGGTGTTTTGCAATAGCACAAAGCTATCACACATCACACAAAAAAAAAGCTCTCAAAAAATTTTGGAAGACCAACAGCGGTGAAAAAAGAATAGTCTCACAAAGTAGCCGCCAACTTTCTCCAAAAAATTGACTTTCGCATACAGCAATTATCAGGACAACCTTTAACAGGTATTTCTTCCGAATGAATCGAAGAAGTCGGGTCTGTATTTATTACCCGGCATAACAGGCTTTACTATAAAGTGAAAAGAAAGAAAGTGATTGTACTTAATATGTTTGATGCGAGGATGAATCTGAAGAAGAAAAAATATTAACTGCGAGTCCAGCCGCTAATATCATTTTGATATAGTAAACTGCTGGCCGATACATCGCCTTGGAAGGTTTTATTTTGAAGACTCGGCTGGGAATGGTTTTTCATCTTTTCAAATTTAATAGCTGCAATCAAATTACGGATAATGTTTGGATTTTTCACAAATGGATGGGATAAGCGGTGGAAGAATTATTTACTTAGCTAAATTACTACTATCATCGTCACTGGAGTTTACCCTGAGGTATCGAAGGGTCACTCACTTGTACTGAAGTAAGACAGATGAACATTTTGTATATTTTTAGGTTGTCATCGAAAGGTTTTTATTTCAGATTACTGGGTAAAAGCTCAAAGTAGATCGTGTTTGATTTTTGAACACCAACAGCGTAAAAACCAAATCCTCTTTTTTTATACC
>JANMFO010000369.1:0-6828 GCA_031374245.1 Chitinophagaceae bacterium
GGAGAAAAATTAGGGTTAGATGGCGAATTGCTATCTGTAACTGCTTCGTTCAATACCGCAGCACTCACCGGCGAAAGCAAACCCGATACAAAAGCCAAAGGCGAAATCGTGTTAGCAGGAATGATAAATTTAAACACCATTGCGCAGGTAAAAGTTACCACTGCTTATACCGATAGTAAACTCAGTAAGATTTTAGAACTGGTACAAAATGCTACAGCACAAAAAGCACCTACGGAGTTATTCATCAGAAAATTTGCAAAAATTTATACTCCTATTGTAGTGGCATTGGCTGTTGCTATTTGCCTGCTGCCTTACTTCTTTGTAGAAAATTATCTATTTGATCAATGGCTTTACCGGGCCTTGATTTTTCTTGTTATTTCCTGCCCCTGTGCACTGGTTATATCTATACCTCTGGGCTATTTTGGCGGCATCGGTGCAGCCAGTAAAAATGGCATCCTGTTTAAAGGCAGTAATTTTTTAGATGTTATTGCCAATATTCAAAATGTAGTGATGGATAAAACCGGCACTATGACAGAGGGTGTTTTTAAAGTGCAGGAAGTTATCATTAAGCCTGAGTTTAGTAAGGAAGAAATCCTGGCTATGGTAAATGCGTTGGAAAGTCAGAGTACCCACCCCGTAGCAACCGCCATTCAACAGTATGCAGGTAACATCAACACTGAAATAAAATTAAATGCTGTAGAGGAAATATCAGGACACGGACTAAAAGCTGAAGTGAATGGTAAAGAATTATTGGTTGGGAATTTTAAGTTGCTTGATAAATTTTCTGTTCAATACAATATTGACCCGGCCAGTATTGTTTATACTTTAATTGCCATTGCTTACGATAAAAAATTTGCAGGCTATCTAACTATTGCTGACAGTATAAAAGAAGATGCTCAGGAAACGATTGATAAACTAAAAGCGATGGGTGTAAAAACCACTATGCTCAGTGGCGATAAAAGTACGGTTGTGAAGTTTGTTGCTGATAAACTCGGTATTGCTAATGCCTTTGGTGATTTACTGCCCGAAGACAAAGTAAACAAGGTAAAAGAAATTAAAGGCCGGAATGAAACTGTTGCTTTTGTAGGGGATGGTGTTAATGATGCCCCGGTAGTAGCATTAAGTAATGTTGGTATTGCAATGGGTGGTTTAGGTAGTGATGCAACTATCGAAACTGCTGATGTGGTAATACAGGACGATAAACCATCTAAAATTGCAATGGCAATAAACATTGGTAAGCAAACTAAGAAAATTGTTTGGCAAAATATTATTCTTGCATTTACTGTAAAAGCCATTGTATTAATACTGGGTGCAGGCGGGTTAGCTACTATGTGGGAAGCCGTATTTGCAGATGTGGGAGTGGCATTGCTTGCTATTTTAAATGCAGTGAGGATACAAAAAATGAAATTTTGAGATTAGATAAACAAATTCAGGATTCATTGGAAAATATTGGAGAATCTCCTGAAACAAACAAAATTTTTTTCTTGTTCGCTGCTCCTTAGATTTGCCACCCCAAACAAAATACCTATGGAGCTGAAATACTCACAAAAGATAGCCGCCGAATTAAACATCTCGCTGAAACAAGTCAGTAGTATTTATGATTTACATACCGAAGGTTCTACCATTCCCTTTATAGCCCGTTACCGGAAAGAAGCTACCGGCAACCTTGATGAAGTAGTGATTGGTAATGTGATTGAGCAGGTAAAATATTTTACCGAACTCGATAAAAGAAAAGACACCGTCCTTAAAACAATAGAAGAAGCCGGTAAACTGACACCGGAGTTAAAACTCCGTATTGAAAACTGTACAGTAGCAACTGAACTGGAAGATATTTATCTGCCTTATAAGCCAAAACGTAAAACAAAAGCAACAGTCGCTATTGAAAAGGGATTAGAACCGCTGGCCACTTTATTATTTACCCAATCAGCCGTTAACCCGGAAGAAGAAGCGGCGAAATACATTACTGAAAATGTAAAAGACATTGCCGATGCCTTGCAAGGGGCAAGAGACATCATGGCAGAATGGATAGCAGAAAATGAACAGGCCAGAAATACTATCCGTAAATTGTTTACAGAAGAAGCCGTTGTTTCATCAAGAGTATTAACCAGCAAGAAAGATGAAGAAGATGCACAGAAGTACAGAGATTATTTTGAATACAAAGAACAATTAGCCAATAGCCCTTCGCATAGAATACTGGCGATACGCCGTGGAGAGAAAGAAGGCTTCCTTATCATGGATATTAATATTGAAAAGGAAACAGCGATGGAAGAATTGAAGCGAAAATTTATTACTGTATCAAATGCAGCTTCGCAACAAGTTGGCTTGGCGATTGAAGATTCCTTTGCCCGTTTATTAAAACCTTCTATCGAAACAGAATTCAGAATGCTGAGTAAAACAAAAGCAGATGAAGAAGCGATAAGGGTGTTTGCAGAAAATCTTCGCCAGTTATTACTCGCCTCACCATTAGGAAGAAAAAGAATAATGGCACTCGACCCCGGTTTCAGGTCGGGCTGTAAAGTGGTTTGCTTAGATGAACATGGCGTTTTCTTAAAGTACATTACTATTTTCCCTCATGCACCGCAGAACGATTGGAATGGTGCGGTACAAACCATAAAAGAACTGGTTGCTAAATATGATATTGAAGCTATTGGTTATGGTAATGGAACGGCAAGTAAAGAAACAGAGCAATTGGTAAGAGGAATTGATTTTGGAAAGCCGGTGGCTGTTTTTATGGTGAATGAAAGCGGAGCTTCTATCTATTCTGCCAGTGAAGTGGCGAGAGAAGAATTTCCGGATGAAGATGTAACTGTCCGTGGGGCGATAAGTATTGGCAGACGATTATTAGACCCATTGAGTGAACTGGTAAAGATTGATGCAAAGAGTATTGGCGTTGGTCAATACCAGCATGATGTAAACCAGAACCGGTTGAAGGAAGCTCTTGACCAGGTAGTAGAAAGCTGTGTGAACTTTGTAGGGGTAGATGTAAATACGGCCAGCAAACATTTGCTTACATACGTTTCTGGTTTGAGTGCAACAGTAGCAAAGAACGTAGTGGAATACAGAACAAAGAACGGCGGTTTTAAAAGCCGTGATGAATTGAAAAAAGTTTCGATGCTGGGACCGAAGGCATATGAACAATGTGCAGGCTTCTTACGGATAGTTAATGCCAAAAATCCATTGGATAATTCAGCGGTACACCCGGAGAGTTATCATGTGGTGGAAGCAATGGCAACTAAAGCAAACAGCACCGTACCTGAACTGATACAAAATGCAGAGATAAGAAAACAAGTGAAAGCAAAAGATTTTGTAACTGAAACTATCGGACAGTTTACTATTGAAGATATATTGAAAGAATTAGAAAAACCTGGCCGTGACCCCCGTTCTGCTATTGAAGAATTTCGTTTTGCAGACGGCGTAAGTACGATGGCAGATCTTAAGCCCGGTATGAAGATACCCGGCATCATCACCAACATTACCAACTTTGGTGCCTTTGTAGATGTGGGAGTAAAACAGGATGGTCTCGTACATATTTCTCATTTGGCCAACCGTTACATCAGCGACCCGAATGAAGCGGTAAAGCTGGGACAAAAAGTAATGGCTACGGTAGTGGAAGTAGATATTGCACGGAAAAGAATTGCGTTGTCATTAAAAGATGGTGGAACAGAAACACCTACTAGGAAACCTGAAGTAAGAGGGCAGAAGTCAGCCAATAAAAAACCTGAACCGATGAATGCTTTCCAGGCGAAGCTGATGGAGTTGAAGAAGAATTTTAAGGAGTAACTTCATTCTGTATTCATTTTGAATTTGAGCATAGAGTGACTTACTGAAATTGCTTCAACGAAGCAAAGTAGTACATAGCAATCAAAAAAAAATGACGAGAAGACTCTGTGAAATTGGAGTGTAAGTTTTCAGCTAACGGGCAGGTATTGCCGATGGTGGGGAATTTAATATTTGTCCCCTGGAATCACTGGCTGGCTTTTTAATAAAGTTAAATATTAAAATTTGTCTTTGTTCGTCAAGCCCTGAACCACAGCACAATAGAGTTACTGCTGTGAATTATTTCAATGTCAAGCCTCACCTATTGGCAATACCAATGTTAGCAGTAGTTGATTTCTCTATTTATTAAATAACTTTTTTTTCAATTTGTTCAAAAACTTTTATCATGTTGATATTTGGATAAAACATCCTTTACTGTTGTCCATCGTATTTCTGGGTAACGGTCATTGTCGAGCTTCGTTATTTTTGAACGTTCATCTATCATATTATGCATGTATTGCATTCCTTGCCAAGCTGGGTAAAGTTCTTTTTCACCTGGTGCCAATTTTCGTGTAATTTTTATAATTATGCCAAGAAGCCATTTCCCCCCGGGGCTGAATAAGCGAAACCTCTGTCCTGTTACTTCACTAGCTACTACTTTTATTTCTCGAGGACTAACTATGTCGCCAGCAATTCTAAGGTATCTGGGAGTAGATGAGTCAAGAGCAACTTTAGCTGTGAATTCTGCTGTGTTATCCATTGTTGTGAAGCCCCATCTGTAGTCAGAATTTCCCCAATAAAGAATGATTTTCTGCTTGAAAAGTATTAGAGGCATTTCATTAGTTAATAATTCAGCAAAAGCACCATTGAAAATTGAGGTTGCTGAAATTGAAGTTTTGTCAAGGTATTCGTGAAATTCACGTCTTAGATCCAAGTTTCGGTTTTCGCCATATGAAAACTTAGTAAAATCTAATGAATAGTCTGATGGGATAAATCGAGGAACACCAGCAGCAATGGCTGCATTTAACAAAACTTTTTGGGCATCTATAACCACTTCTCGCAATCCAGCTAAAGAGGAAACTATGCATGAAACGTCAACGCAAGGAGTTTTTAATTCTTCCAAATTCCAACTACTCACCTTATAAATTTTAACACCTAAATTTTCAAGTACTTTTATTTTTTCAATATCACTTTTCGAACGTACAACCACACGTATTTCAGCATCTTTATTTAGTAATGCCTTTACTATTCTTAGCCCTAAATTACCTGTCGCACCTGCTATTAAAATTATTTTTTTCATTTCTTTATATTATTTTTTCTTGTTTTGTTCGTAGAAAGGTTTTACAATTACTGCTAACTTTAAATTATTGCTATTAGAAGCACCCTATCAAAAAATATAGCCACTGAAAACCAATGATTTAATGTTATACATTTAGTATTGTCGTTAGGACAATCCACCGTTTATTATTTTGACTAAGGGATAATATATTGCCTGTATTAAAGGGTAACAGTTTTATACTCTTCCCTCACTGGCCCAAACACATCAATTACTTTACAATCAGTTATCGCATTAGCACCATGCCACACATTAGAGGGTATAACATGGTAGCAACCGGGTGTTAAGGAGTAATCTACACCATCAATATTCATATCTAATTGTCCTTCTAGTATGTAAGTAATCTGTTCATGCACATGCTGGTGCTTTGGCATACGAGTGCCTTTCTTTATTTCTACAAAACCAAAACTCATGTTTTTACCATGCGCATAATGGCCGGTAATGCCTTCCATTAATTGTTTCGGAGTAATATCTTTTATATGTTGCATAATTAGTAGAGTTTATAAATAATCGGAGTCTTAATTACCCTTTAGGGGTTTTTGGGGCTTCAAAATAGCACAAACTGCCACCCACCCATTCTTTATCCTTATTGTAGCGTACACCAATCATTTTGCCTTTGCTTAATCTTGCCAGGTTGTTGGCGGCTACAGGTCTTGCTGCACCATCTTTCCAGAAATAGAATAAACGTACCTCTGCTTTGGCCGGTACATCGGGTGTTTGTATAATGTCCGCATATTTTACTTTGCGTTGCAGTATCCAGTTCTCCGGGTCTTTTACATTGTCAATATCCTGGTGTGTAACATCTATCACTACACCTTGTCCTGCAAAAGAGAAGAGAGGTTTCAATACATAGTTTTCCAAATCAGTTGGCAATTGTTTTATTTCATTCAGAAAAAATGTTTCCGGCACATACGGATGTCGGATTAATGGTAATGTGTATTTACTGATTCTGTAAAACCACGAAGGGTGGGGTGCCCATTCTACCTCCAGCTCTTCAAAAAATATTTTGCCTTTCTCCTGCACATCGGCTGGCTGATGAAAGAGGTCATCAAATATTACCCGGTTATAAATCCGTTTTACTTCCGTCTTCTTTCCATCGTTCAGGTAATATAGCTTCTTTCCTTCTTTTATTAATTCGGTGATACAAACAGGTTTAATACCGGTGTAGTCCTGTGTGCAATAAAAATCAATTTTTGTTTTTTGCTGGTGTGGAAATATTTCCAGCAGTATTACATTCTCCGGTTGATGGTTCCCCAATAATATTTCTTTCAAATGTTGTATGTAGGTTTCTTTGGTATGTCCGCCGAGATAGGCAGAATAGTTGGCGGGCACTTCAAAGTGTTTACGGAATATATCATCAATTAATATTTCGTAGGCAAACAACGAAGGGAAGCCCTGCATTTCTATCAGTTGCGGTTCGTATTCACCATTATTATTTACGCAAATACCAAAGTCAAAAGCGATGAAATGGGAATGTTCATTTTCTCCGGGAACCTGCAATCCTTTGGGAATGGCATTTTTAGTGAGTTCTTTAAATTTCGGGTCCACGATAATATCAATAATACTTTCGCAGGCATCCAGTAGTTTATGGGTAAAATCTTTTGGAATAAATATGGCTGTCTCTGCCACCCTGAATTCAAGTGCATCCGGATGCACCGCATTCAATTCTTTTAAAAATGCTTCGTATTTTTCTTTGGTAAAAGTCTCGTTGAAATGTTTGCGGATAGCCGGTACCA
>JANMFO010000383.1:0-5668 GCA_031374245.1 Chitinophagaceae bacterium
TTATATAAATACTCTTCATTACTCATTAAATGAGAAGATTTTCTTGTAATATTTACTTTCAGTAATACATTCTTAGGATTTCTTTCTATAGCAGGAATATGATTAGGGTCATCATCATACCAAAAATCAGTTGTTTCTGTATAAATACCAACAGCAGGCCAGCTTCTTCCGTTTTTATTGGTTATCCATTGATTATTGTACAATGGTCCTTCATAGCCATGTTCAATAGATTCAGTAATTTGTTTGTTGACATCTGTGTAATTATTTCGGATGGATGTCTCGGTTTGAGCAATTGCAAAAAATGATTGATAAATAAAAAGGGTAAAAAAAATTCTTTTCATGGAATAAATTTTCAATAGATAAAAATAAAGCCCCGGCACTATCTGGTTTTATTTCACATGGCTCCAGTTTTCACCAGTTTTTATCCGGTATATCTGCATGTCGCTAACTTTAAATTTAACAGCTAATTCCTTTAATGTTTTCCCTTTCGCTAATGATGCTCTTATGTTTAGTACTTTAGCTTCAGTTAGTTTTGTATTGTAACCACCTTTACTAATATTTTTTCGCATCTGTTCTTTTGCCTTTATAACAGCAGGATTATTTTTAGCATGATTTGTTACTTCTTCCTGGGTTGCCCATTGTAAATTTTTAAAATAATTATTTTCTTTATTATAATCGAGATGAATAACAAATTTTTGCTTTACGGCTGGTTTGTGTAAAAAATATTTTGCGACCAAGCGATGTATAAGCACGGCAAAATATTCTCCATTCATTATCTTTCTCCAGATGGGAAAGCCTTGCTGACGGCTTAAGTTCAATAAAAAGCCGTCAGGTAAGTGTTTTTTGAATTTGATAACTCGTCCGTAATTAGATACCGCATATTTATATGCAATAGGCCCTCCAGTTATATGCCCTTTGAGAATTTGCCATTTCTCTGCACGCAACATTTTTATTGGCTTCCTGATTGCCATAAAGATTATTTTTTGGGTTTTCAATATTACTTCACATCAAAATCCACCACCACTTTTTCTGTTTTGGGATGTGATTGACAGGTAAGAATATAACCCTGTTCCACTTCTTCATCTTCTAATCCCCAATGTACATCCATACTCACTTCTCCTTCCAGTAATCTTGCTTTGCAGGTGCAACACACACCGCCTTTGCAGGCAAAAGGTAAATCAGCACCTTGTTTCAAAGCTGCGTCCAAAATTGTTGTATCGCTGGTTAATGATAAATCAAAATCAAAACTCCTTCCATCAAGCTTTACAGTAATCTTACTCTTTGGTCCGCTATCTGTGGACTGTGGGCTGTGGACTGTGGACTTTTTCTGTCCCGGTGTAGTAAATAATTCAAAATGAATTTTCTTTTTATCAAGCCCCTTTTTTTCTAAGAAATCTTTTGCTGTAAAAATCATTTCTTCCGGTCCGCAAATGAAAATCTCATTGAACGAAATGTAATCAATCAGCTTCTCCAGCTCGTTTAATTTTGCTGTATCTATTCTGCCGAAGTTAATTGCCGCATCTGTTCTCTCCCGGCTGAGTATGTTGATGAAATTAAACCGTTGCAGGTAGTTGTTTTTTAACCCTTCCAGTTCTTCAAAAAAGATAATAGAGCTGCGGCTTTTATTTCCATACACTAATGTAAAGCTGCTACCAGGCTCCGTTTGTAAAGTTGTTTTGATAATAGAAAGAAGTGGAGTGATGCCACTACCAGCTGCAATGCCGAGATAGTTTTTTTTATTGGCAGGATTCAGTTCTACATAAAATTTACCAATTGGCTGCATTACTTCCACAATGTCATTTTTCTTCAATTGCTCATTGGCAAAAGTGGAGAACAACCCGCCATCTACTTTTTTAATTGCTACCCGTAATTCTTTATCAAGTGGAGAAGAACAAATAGAATAAGTGCGGCGGACTTCCTCACCATTAATCGTTGCCCGCATGGTAAGGCTTTGCCCTTGTTTAAATTGAAAAAGTTCTTTGATTGATTCGGGAATATCAAACGCTACTGATACGCAATCAGCTGTTTCTTTTTGAATTTTTTTTATAGAGAGGGGGTGAAAGTGAATGGACATTTTCTATCCTTGTTTTCGTAAACCGTCAATCATTATCATTACCATATTATTTTCTAACTCTTCGCCGGTAATTCTTGCTTTGCTGCGGTGCCAGCTTTCAATGCCACTTACTGCATGAAGAACTATCAATATGGCCGTAGGAGCATCAATTTGCCGGATTTCATTTTTGCGGATACCATCTTCAATGATAGCAGCAAAACGCTTACGGTAAATACGACGTTGGTTTTGAAAATTAGAAAGATAAGGTTCGTCAAGGTGGCGCCATTCCCTGTCACTCACATATACTTCTTCATAATTACCTACCATTTCTTTGATATGAAAACGGAGTAATGTTTCTACCTTTTTAATTGACTTTTCAGTACCGGCTTCAATCGTATCCATATTTGTATTGAAACGGTTCGCCACTTCAAAACAAATGGCTTCCAGCATTTCATTTTTTGAACGGATATGATTGTAAAGACTTGCTGCTTCAATACCTACTGTTTCTGCAAGGTCTCTCATGGAAGTGGCAGCAAATCCTTTTTCACGGAACATCGCAGCAGCTTTGCGGAGAATGAGTTCCTTTTTGGAAGCTTTTTTTCGTTGGGCTTTAGCCATGGGTCAAAGATAAGCCTTGATTATGTTTTAAATCATATTTTAGCCCCGCAATTCGTGTTGAAAAATCCTGTAGGTTTGCACGCCTTTTCGATAGTCTGTAGCCAATAGTCAATAGTCAGGAGCCAGCTCCGGACTTCCGACTCCTAACTCCCGACTCTCTTTACAATCAACTTCAAATCTTGCATTTATGTCTCTAATTACAGTTGGAACAATGGCTTTTGATGCTATTGAAACACCTTTTGGAAAAACCGAACAAATAACCGGTGGCTCGGCTTTATATGTGGCATATGCGGCCAGCAATTTTGTAAAACCTGTACAACAGGTATCTATTGTGGGCTATGATTTTCCGCAGGAAGAAATGGACGAGTTGAAGAAAAGAGGTGTGCAACTGGAAGGAGTGGAAATAGTGCCTGATAAAAAATCGTTCTTCTGGAGTGGCCGTTATCATGAGGACATGAACAGCCGGGATACATTAATTACTGATTTGAATGTGCTGGCAGACTTCAACCCTAAAATTCCGGATAGCTACCAAGGTGCAGAATTTTTGATGCTCGGCAATTTAGTACCTGCAGTACAGCTGAGTGTTATCAAACAATTGAAGAAAAGACCGAAGCTGATTGTAATGGATACCATGAACTTTTGGATGGAAATAGCCATGCCTGATTTAAAGGAAGTATTGAAGCATGTGGATATGCTGCTTGTGAATGATGCAGAAGCAAGACAATTGACCGGTCAGTTTTCACTGGTGAAAGCAGCTAAAGCAATTATGACAATGGGGCCAAAGTACCTGATAATAAAAAAAGGGGAACATGGCGCTTTATTATTTCATGGGGATGATGTGTTCTTTGCACCGGCATTGCCATTGGAAGATGTGTTTGACCCAACAGGAGCAGGCGATACGTTTGCCGGTGGTTTTATTGGTCATTTGGCAAAATCAGAAGATATCTCATTTGAAAATATGAAAAGAGGTATAATCGTTGGATCTGCGATGGCTAGTTTTTGTGTCGAGAAATTTGGACCAACCCGTTTAAAAGAAATTACTCAGCAGGATATTACGGGAAGAATACAGCAGTTTAAAGATTTGGTGAGTTTTGATATTGAGCTTGTCTGAATCGGTACTAAAAAGATTTAATAGGATAAAGCCTCTTCAATTTGAAGAGGCTTTTTAATTTAACTTTCTCGCCAGCACTACTGTATTCTTAAATTGCTGTTTCTTGCCTTGCAGATTAAATATTTCTGTAAAAATGATATAAATACCCACCGGTAATTTATTTCCTTTATCATCCAGCCCATCCCAGTTCCAGTAACCGGTTAATGCTAATGTTCCATTACGTACAAGATTACGGATGGGTCTTCCGGCTGCATCAAAGATGGTGATGTTGGCAACATACCCCGGTGCATCCACTTTATATTGAATAGTGGTTATATCATCCCTGCCATCATTATCAGGGGAAAAAACTTTAGGTATTAATTCAATTGTCGCATTAATGCTCTGCACTAATTTGTATTGTGAGTTTTTATAGGTGGGTGTTCCGTACCCGGCTGTTGATGCTGCACTGTGCCAGTTGTTTACATCCTGTGATGCAGCAACCGGGTCAATTCTTTCTAATGAAACACCTTCCGCATCATCTATTAATTTAAAATGCCAGTCATCTTTATATTTCACTTCATCTACCACATTACCCTGAAAGTTTAATGCAATCACATCACCTTCATCATCAGAGAAAGAAGGCATTGAGGAAATAATCAAAACATTATCAGAATTTTTAACCAGATAATTTAATGCAAGATTTTCGGCACCTTCAGTAGTTACGATATAATCTCCCGGAAAAATATAGCAAGGAGTTGCACTCAATACTTTGATAGAACTGACAACGCCGCTGGTATTTCTATTGGCGATATACAATTTGGCGGCATCAAAAATCTTATTGCTATTGTTATAGAATTCTATATAATCATACGCATTGGATTTTGGATTGAATAATATTTCATTGATAATCCAATCTCCTGCTGCGGCATCAACAGGTAAACCAACTTTTGCTTTATTAGCACTGCTGATAGTATTGCCTTTGCAATCTTTTATGTTGCTGGCTGTGATGGTGTAAACAGTATTAGCAGTTAATGGCACACTTGTTTTTAATTGTACGGTATTAAAAAATGGTGCTATCGTTGTTGCGCTGGTGAATGTTAAACCACCGTCAACAACATAGTTAGATAATGCAGCCCCGGTCAAACTATCAACCGGTTCATCATATACCAATATAATAGTTGTATTGTCGGTTGTGTAAGCTCTTTTTAATTGAGGAGCTATTGCATCATTGTTCACTGCATCAATAGAATTCTTTTTTCCCGGCGTGCCACCTGTTGTACTTACACTTGCTTTCCAGTTGCTGCTACCAACACAGGGGCTTTTCGTATCTATCATTTCTAATGTCCAGCCGCCCTCTTTCTTTACCTCATTCTGATACCAGCCGGATGTATAACTAACCGCATGAATTGTTTTTCCATTAGCTGCTTTTAAAAACAACTGGTCGCCATCATTATCTAATGATGGAAAACTGGTGACGGAGATAGTAGTACCAAATGCTGACATGGCTGCAACAGCACTACCCGTACAAACAATAACAAAACTATCAGGTTGTAAAAAAAAATTGGGCATTGGTCCGCTTTGCCCGGTGGCATCACCTATTCGCCAGTTCAATAAGTTGATAGGAGTAGTTGTTGTATTTTTTAGTTCAAGCCATTCATTATTGGGTAAGCCAACTACTGGTGTTGGGTCAGCCATCAGTTCATCAATCACTACATCATACCTGTTTTGTGCTAACAGGCACAAGGGCAGGATACATACAATTATTAAAAACAGTTTTTTCATTGCTACCAAGTTAAACAAACGGTCGTTACAAAGAACAAACAAGTAAGATTATTCAGCATAATTTGGGTGGAAACTTTTGCAAGCTTACTTTTGCACCAGCATGATAACAACGAAGCATACAAAAC
>JANMFO010000386.1:0-4997 GCA_031374245.1 Chitinophagaceae bacterium
CATTTCTTTATCTGGCCACCGGCGTTTACAGATATGCCAAATTGTTCACGGCTGGCAATATTTGATTTTTTTATAAAGGATTCATTTTTATCAGTATTTTGTTCAAGCACATCCTGAATTATATCAGTTGTTCTGTTATAATTCAATGTTGTAGTTAAAAACCCTTTATACGTATGGCTGAGTTCAATGTTATGGGCAAACTGTGGCTTCAGGTTTGGATTTCCCTGTTCAAAAGTATATTTATCTAAAAATGTAATAAAGGGGTTTAAATCTTCATAGTCCGGACGTTCTATCCTTCTGCCATAGTTCAATACAAAACTATTCTTTTCATTCACGGTGTATTGAAGATATGCAGTTGGGAAAAGCTGTACATAATTTCTGTTGAATTTCACGCCAGTAGTTACCTGGTTACCTTTAGCACTTGTTTGCTCAAGTCGCAAACCAAACTGGGCACTTATTTTTTTACTCAATGGCCTGCTGTAGTTTACATAAGCAGCATTCACATTTTCATTATAAATAAAATGATTACTACGGCCTATATCTCTTACCCTTACACCATAGTTCAGGCTATCATAAATAGCATTGTTATCTGTTTTTACAATGCTTGTTTTTATTCCTGCTTCAAACTTCGCATTATTTTTTAATGGGTGTGTATAATCAGCTTTGGCTGTATATATTTTAATTTGCTGTGGCAGACTACCATATAATGTATCAAATTTAGAAAGAGGCGTACCATCTGGTTTATAGTATGCATTAAATAAATCCTGTGTATTTGCGCTGTTGTAAGTAAGATAGTCCGCATCAATTGTAAGCTCTCTTCCTGTGGAATCAAATACATGCCGGAAGTTTATATTACCACCAAGGTGTTTCCATTTTCTATTGTTGCTCGCACTTGACAAAGTACGGCTCTCGAGCACTTTGCCTGGGTCGGAAATGGCAACATTGCTACGGCTGTTGAAAAAACCAGGGTTATAGAAACCATTTACCACTGCTCCTATTGTTGTCTTTTTTGTAGCAAAAAAATCCATCCCAATTTTTCCATTCAACGATTCACCACCATCTCTTAATTTTCCCTCCTGGTCAAAAAGTGATTTGGTTATTTTGGTATTTGCATCAATAAATTTTCGTTGAATATCAAGGTCCTGAAAGTTTTTCCTATTGCTATATCCAACATTTGTAAACAAGTTTACTTTGTTTTTCCTGTAATTAAAATTAGCAGATTCACTGAGTTTTGCATACCGGCCCTGACTCCAGGTTGAAGATATACTTCCGCTATACCCAAACTGTTTTGTCTTTTTTGTTTTGATATTAATAATACCACTATTCCCCGCAGCATCATATTTTGCCGGTGGATTAGTCATGATTTCTATCTGCTCCAATTGATTTGCATTCATATTCCGCAGATAATTGGCCAGGTCTGTACCAGCAAGGTAACTTGGTCTTCCATCTATATATACCTGAACACCTTGCTTTCCTTTTAAACTGATATTACCATCTTTATCAACCGAAATACCAGGGGATTTCTCTAATACCTCCATTGCCGAAGCACCTACATTAGTAACAGCTGCTTCAACATTTACCACCATTCTATCCAGCTTTTGTTCTATCAATGGCTTTTTTGCTGTAACAGTTACACCGGCAATTGTTTTTGCCTGAGGAACGAGTTCAATTGTTTTTAAAACAATTGAAGAATTGGCACTGCTAATATCAAAAACTTCAGAGAAGCCTTTGTTATGGCCAAGAGCACTGATAGATACAAGATACCTGCCCTCGGGAACGGCATCAAATTCATATTTGCCTGTTTTATCGGCAACGCTCATTTTAGCTACTGAGGAGTCTTTAGCCCTCAATAAAGTAATGGTTGCTGATTCTATGGTTTTGGTGCTTCCGTCTATTACGGTACCGCTCACTTTACCATTTTTTACTTGTGCGAAGCTAACAAAGGATAAGGCTGTTAAAGCAACTGTCAGCAAGGTCATAATCTTTTTCATCTTTTCTCGGTTTATGGTTTAGTACTTGTTTTTAAGTATTACAGTCCAAATGTAGGTACTTTGTATAACATAGAACAGTGTTTTATACTAAACGGTGATTTTAAGTGATAACTGGTTATTTTTCAGACATTGTTATGACGCAGCGACCTAAACCGGGTTACAGTTGAGTGCCTTTTTAGGATGGATGGTAGATGGTTAAGATGGCCGGGACTAACCAAAAAATCAAGATATGCTGAAACCGGTCTGGTCAAAGAAGCCAAAAAGGGAGAAGAATTCCGGGAAATAGTATGGAAAAAGATACTTTAAAAGAAGTTCAACCTGATTTAGAGGCCAAATTCAGAACGGATGGCATCATGGTAAGTGCGGCCTGAAGTAAGACGGGTGGCAGCCTTATCATCCATTACAAACAGGAAACGGCCATTGAAGTGGCGGTGCATTTCCTTTATTTTATCCTTATTAATAATAAAAGACTTCTGTATGCGGTAAAAATTAGGAGGGAGTTTTTCAGATAAAGCGGTTAGAGATTGGTCCGTCAGGTGTTTTTGGCCTTCTGTAGTAAAAATGAACACATATTTGTCCTGAGCCTCTAAGTAGGCAATGTTCTCATATTTAAGCAACGTTATTCTGTCGCCAGTCTTAATAGGTAAGGCTGTTGATTTTTGCGGGGATTGCAATTGCCGGATAATTTCCTGCAAACCGGATATATCGAAAGACTGGTTCAACCTTCCAAATTGTTTCAATTTTGAAATACTCTGTTGCAGCCTTTCTTCTTTTATAGGTTTTAAAAGATAATCAATAGAAAAAGTATCAAATGCCTTGATGGCATATTGCTCATAAGCCGTTGTAAAAATGATATTGGGTTTGTGGGTCAGTTGTTCTATCACTTCAAATCCGGTGAGGTCCGGCATCTGAATATCAAGAAAGATTAAATCTGGTTTTAACTCTTCAATTTTTTTAATCGCCTCTCTCCCATTGCCGGCTTCATCAATTACATGCACTGTGTCTGCATGCTCCAGCAATAAACTCTTCATCAGCCTTCTTGCAGCAGGCTCGTCATCGATTACTATCGCTTTAAATACCTGGCTCATTCTTCATCAGTTTTTTAATTTGGATAGACACTTGTTTGCGTGGCGTATTGCTGAATTTCAGTTCAAAATTGCCTGGGAATAATAACTCAAGTTTGTCGTACACACTTTTTACGCCATATCCGGGATTAATTTCATCAGGAAAAGCCGGGCCATTATCTGACACACTCATTACAAAACCAGCTTCATTCTTTTTTATTTCCAGTTCAATCACTGTCATTTGCCCGGTGGCTTTCAATCCATGTTTCACTGCATTTTCTATCAGCGGCTGTAAAATAAATCTCGGTACCAGGTAATGCTTCAATTCTTCATCCACCTTGATGGTACAATTCAGTTGATCTTCAAAGCGTATTTTTTCAATAACTAAGTATACTTCTGCCATTTCCACTTCTTCTTTTACTGTGGAATAGTTATTACTGCTATAGTTGATACTATAACGAAATAAGTCAGCTAATGCCACCGTCATCTTTCTTGCTTTTTTACCATCTGTAATAGAAAGATCCGCTATTGAATTCAGGGCATTATATAAAAAGTGGGGATTGACTTTTGAATGAAGTGCATCTAATTCTGCTTTTGTTTTTAAAGCCTGTAACCTGCTTAATTCAAGTTCTTTTTCATCAAACTTTCTTTTTCTTTCCAGATCCAGATAACTGGTTAATGTATATACCAGGCCGGTTAGCCCCCCAATATATATGGTTGAAAGAATAGTAAACCCAATATTCCGCAATTGGACAGGATACAAAAAATAACTAAGTGGTGCATTAATTGCTACTGATACAACTACGAAGGTTAGCAATAAAATAATTGTTCGACGTAGAAATGTAAAGCTCTTTACCTTTTTATTCTCAACAACCAGCCTGACAATATTATATCCAAAAAGGGCATTTACAGTAGTAGATAGCAATTCGATCAGAATAGCATGAGCAATCCCATGGGTATATACAATATAAATAAACCCGTTGCTTAAGGGAGATATAGCTAATGAAATACATAATATTATAAGCCAGACCGCTACATTTTTCCTTACCAACTCATTTCGTATAGTCGTTTTAAAGAGACGGGTAAAGTTTGCCAGTAAATAAAAGCCTGCAATTGCTAAAGCCAGCGACGCTGTAATAAAAATTATAAACTCAAGTATGGTTGGCTGGCGCATATTATTACTAAGGTAAGAAAGTAGGCAGTTTTAAAGGAATGCCCTTCGTAAAATGCCAGATTTCAGGAGTGAACTGTTTATATTGCAACAAAATTCTGTTCATGATTATCGACTTCAGGTCAGACACGGTAACCAAGCCCACAGCAGCTATGCTGGAAGCCATGATAAAGGCGAAAGTGGGTGATGATGTTTTTGGCGAAGACCCGTCTATTAATGAATTGGAGAATATGTCTGCCAGTATGTTTGGTATGGAAGCTGGCCTTTTTTGCCCTTCCGGCACCATGACAAACCAGATTGCCATTAAATGCCACACCCAGCCGGGGGATGAAGTGATATGTGATGAAAGTGCCCATGTATACCAATATGAAGGGGGTGGTATCGCTTTTAATTCCGGAGCTTCTGTTAAATTACTTTACGGGGACCGTGGAAGAATAACTGCAGTACAGTTGTTGGGAGCCATTAATCCTGATGACCCGCACAGGGCACATACCAGTTTGGTTTGCTTAGAAAATACATCTAACCGTGGCGGTGGCAGTTGCTATGATTTTACTGAAATAAAAAAAATGCAGGTTCTATGTAAAGAAAAAAATCTTGCTTTTCACCTGGATGGTGCAAGATTATGGAATGCATTGGTAGCAAAAAACGAAACAGCAAAGCAATACGGAGAAGCTTTCGACAGTATCTCTATCTGCCTGAGTAAAAGTTTAGGTTGCCCGGTAGGAAGTGTGTTATTGGGCAAAAAGGATTTTATTAAAAAAGCAAGAAGGA
>JANMFO010000430.1:0-13244 GCA_031374245.1 Chitinophagaceae bacterium
GTAAGATTGGTAGGCAGCTTCACTTCGTAGGTAACATATAGATCCCCCGTTTCCCCCTCTTTTTTATAAACCGGTAACCCTTTACCTTTCAACCTTATCTTGGAGCCACTTTGTGTTTCAGGATTTACTTTCAATTTTACTTTCCCTTTCAGCAGATCAATAGTAGTTTCTCCTCCCAACAAGGCGGTATACAAATCAATTGTGGCAGTAGTAAACAAATCATTTCCTGAACGTTTAAACAGGGGATGGCTGGCGATAGAAAAAGTAATATACAGATCACCTGCCGGACCTCCGTTTACACCCGGTGCACCATAACCGGTTAGTTTTATCACCTGCCCATTTTCAATACCTGCAGGTATAGTAATACGAATATTTTTCCCATTAACAGTAAGGGTATGCTGATGTGTTTCCATTGCATCAGTCAGATTAAGTTTTAGCTCTGCATTATAATCCTGTCCCTTAAATTTTGTTTGCCTGCCACGACCAGATCCACCAAACATAGATTCAAAAAAACTGGAAAAATCGCTGTCATCATCGCCTGAAAATTGCTGTCCACCCGAATATTGTGATCGGCCTTGCGACTTGCGTTGTTGTTCAAACTGTTCCGCATGCTGCCAGTCTTTTCCATACTGGTCGTATTTTTTTCTTTTTTCCGGATCGCTTAATACTTCGTTGGCTTCATTGATTTGTTGAAATTTTTGATGGGCATCTTTATCATTGGGATTAAGATCCGGATGGAGTTTCCTGGCTAATTTCCGGTAGGCTTTTTTTATATCATCTTCTGATGCCTTTTTATCCACTCCTAAAATTTTATAATAATCAATAAATTCCATGTAGCTTATTTTCTGTTGCTTATTATATAAAGGTACATCTCTTTCTCTTCTATATCTGCGTCAATGAGTTTGTAGTTATTTATTGCGGTATGGCCATGGTTGATAAATACCAGCTTCCCATTGCCAATGTATAGTTTCTTTTTAAAAATAGCGTTCTTAAATTATTTCTTCAGGTGAAATATCTCATCTTTTCTCCTGATTCATATCATGAATTTAATTTTAATAACCATCCAACTTTGAAAGTGAAAGAATTAATAATCAAAATAAAACTTCTAATCATGAGTTATACAACTATTTCCCATTGCGGAAATGACCATTTAGAATGGCTGAAAAGTATCGATTTTTATGAAGACGAGTTTGACACATTAGAGAAGAGGCTGATGGAAATTGCCGATAAGAATTCTGGCCACGAAGTAATGGCCGGAGTTGAACATTTTCAAAACCAGTTTATTGTGCAACGCAACAATATTGATGAATTAAGGCACAGCATCAATGAACATGCCGGCAAAGTTTCTGTAGATGCAAAAGCACATGCGGGTAAAATGGATACTTATCTTATTGGCGAACATGATCGGGTGAAAGATCAATTTAACATCTTTGAAAAAATTGTCAAAGATCTACGCCATGAATTCAATCTTTTTTTAGCAAAGTGGATGTAAAACAGATGTCCTGTTACTACGGGAATTGGTTAGCAATAGTTCGCCGGATCTATTGCGTATGTAATATGCTACACCTCAAACTCCCACACAGTTCTGTATGTTCCATTTTTTTCGATATAGGTCAGAAGGGAATTATAAAAAGCGTCTGCGCCAATAGTCGCACTGTCGCCTATTATGAATATTTGCTCTTTAGCCCTTGTGATGGCCACATTCATTCTCCGGTAATCTTTTAAAAAGCCAATATCACCATCATCGTTACTACGTACTAAAGACAAAATAATGATTTCTTTTTCCTGCCCCTGAAAACTATCGATAGTGCTGATACGCATTTCCTTTGGGAACAGATCTTTAGCCGCAGCTACCTGTCCTGCATAAGGGGAAATAAAAGCCGTATTTAATGAATCAAGTATTTCTGTGTCGAGTAATTTTTGCACTATCATTAACTCTCCTTCATTTTGCAAACTCATACCATTGCTACCCTGCACTTCATTATAACCTGAGCCTGCAGTATCTATAAAACTGATATGAACACCAGTATTAGTAAGATGTGCTGCAGTTTGCAATAAGCTATTATAAAAGTAACTACTGGAGAATCCTGCAATAGCTTCCCTCATTCTATATTGTGTATTTAGTAGAAAAACATTGTCCACTGATGCTATACTCTTTTCTAAAATCGATTTATTAAACCCTAAACGGGCAGCTTCATTGCTTAATACGGTAGGAGGGAGTTGCAAATGGTCCCCGGCCAATACATATTTTTTTGCCAATGGAAAAATACACCAGGCCAAAGGTTCTATACATTGTCCGGCTTCATCCATAACCAGGGTGTGAAAAGTAATGTGTTTAATTTTTGCATCATGCAAGCCAATCGGTGTCCCTAAAATGACTGCTGCATCAGCATATAATTTTCCTTCATTGTAAGCTTGTAGTTTTTTTATTTCAGTTCTTATTTCTTTTACTTCTTTAAATAACAGGTTACGTTGTTCCCTTTCTGCTTTACCAAAACTCCTTTTATATTTTAAAGCCATTTTTCTGAATTCTTCGGCGCTTATTTTTAATTGCTTTATTTCTTTTTGTTGCTTGCTATTTCCTAATTTCCCTTCCGGGGTATGTAAAAAAATAGTTTCGTCTACTTTACTGGTATTGCCAACCCTTAATACATTAACACCTTGTTTTATTAAGCCTTTTGCAATATTATCCACCGCTGTATTGCTGGGTGCTGACACCAGTATTTTTTCCCCGGCTTTTATCAATTGGATAATAGCTTCGATAAGAGTTGTGGTTTTGCCTGTGCCCGGCGGGCCATGTACAATAGTAATATTTTCGTTTTGTGTAATTGCTGCTACAGCTTTTTGCTGGCTATCATTTAAACTTTTATTACTAAATGTTAACGAAACTGGTTTTATGCCGGGGATAATCTTTTCTTTTGGGGAATCACCGTGTAACTGCTCAAATAATTTATATAATTCCTTATTATTTTCCAACTCATTCAACACCGTTTTCATGACGGTCGTGGTACGCTGGTCAGGTGCTAATTTTATTCCTACACCATTGTCTTCAATCCAATCAGGAAAGTCTGGAGCAAACAATCTGAATTCACCCACTTTACCCTCCAGGCTGATTAATACCCCTTTCACAGGTTCTTCCCCTGTAGCAAAACATTCGATAATAGAGCCATCTTTAAAAAGATTGGTTTCTGCAGGAAAATTTAATCTAAAACTGATTTCAGGATAATCAGCGTAGCCAAAGTTTTTCCGGGTGACTATAATGGGATGCAACGCTAAACCTTCAGCCTTTAATGATTTTAAAGTATGCTGTTGATCAAGACTATATCTTACTACTTGTTCTTTTTCTTCCAGATCAATACATTGTAATAGCTTTTTTATATGCGGATGAGAAGCTGACATGTTGTGAAAATACTGATGATGGGTATAATAAAAAAATTACTGCTTTCAAGCTTTCCTTAGCATCTAATGCTGATAAATACAGTTAGTTTTATTCAATATAAAATGGCATTCTGTATTGGTTACATCTCAAGAAATAATTGAACAGACCAAAAAATGGATCAACGATGTAGTAGTGGGATGTAATTTTTGTCCCTTTGCTGCTAATGCAATAAAGCAACAAGCAATACATTACCAGGTCGAAACCAGTGAGGCATTAAATGTCTGCCTGGAGGCTGTTTTACAAGAAGCAATCAGGCTGGATAATGAAACAAATATTGAAACGACGTTACTTATTTTCCCAAATGCATTTCAGCTATTTAATGATTACCTTGACCTGGTCTCTCTTTCAGAAAAATTATTAAAACAAAAGAGATACGAAGGCATTTATCAATTGGCAAGTTTTCATCCATTATATCAGTTTGCCAACTCACCGGAAAACGATGCGGCTAATTATACAAACAGGTCTGTTTATCCAATGCTTCATCTTTTACGGGAAGAAAGTATTGATAAGGCACTTGAAAACTATAAAAGCCCGGAAAAAATTCCTGATCGTAATATCAATTTTGCCCGGGAAAAAGGGGAGGTTTATATGAAAATGCTGAGAGAAGCCTGTTTAAGATCCTGATGCATTTACATTTAGCATAAATGCCACTTTACATCTGTTTCAGCCATCCGGTAATACTCATTCTCCGGCGATTAGCTTTAGTTACTTCATGTTCCATTTCATCACTTTTAAAAAATACGGCTGTTTGAGATTGTGGTAAAATTTTTTGAACCCCTTCATTTTGATATACAAGTAATTGTCCGCCGTCTTCCTCCAGCCAGTTTTCATTTAAATAATTAATGAGTGAATATTTCCTGTTGCTGTCATTTCTAAACTGATCCTTATGCCGCTTATAGGAACTGCCTTCTTCATAAACAGCATAGTGAAACTCATACGCATTAATTCCTGTATAGCAGGTGCTGTTCAGATGATCAATAAAGCTTTCTACCAGTTGTAAAAACTCCTGCTCATATACATTGTTGTGCTTTTTATCCATCCAATAAATTTCATCACCTCTCATTTTTTGGTTTGAATCTTTTATCTCTTCATTGCCAATTCCGGCAGCAGTCATCAATTCATCTTTTTGCAGTTGTAATATGTTTTGTTGTAACCCATTTGACAAAGCCTCACTTATAAATCCGGCATCAATTCCAACTTTATTGTCAAGGTAACTATCAATCAGTAAATCAAATTGGTTATTCATATAATGGGTTGAAAAGAACAAGGTAGTTCTTTTCAACCCATTCCAGACCTTGAAAATACTTCCCGGGAGTGGTTAGAATAATCTAAAATTGTTTAAATCTTTCAAAGCAGGATTTTTCGAGCATTTCCCTGTCATCGGGATGGGCAATATTGATAAGTGCTTTTGCCCGTTGGCGTAAATTTTTACCAAAAAGATAGGCTACTCCATACTCAGTAACCACATAGTGCATGTGTGCCCTTGTTGTAACCACTCCGGCACCGGGTTTTAGGGTTGGTACAATACGGGGAACCCCTTTGGCTGTGCGGGATGGAATAGCAATAATGGGCTTGCCACCATTGCTTAATGAAGCTCCCCGCATAAAATCCATTTGCCCCCCCACACCGGAAAACTGGTATGTGCCGATAGAGTCTGAACATGCCTGACCGGTAATATCAATTTCAATGGCGCTGTTAATGGAAATCATTTTATCGTTACGGCGAATTACATGAGGGTCGTTTACATATTCTACATCAAGAAATGCAAAGGCAGGGTTATCACTCACATAATCGTATAATTTTTTTGAGCCTAACGCAAACGAGGATACTGTTTTATTAGGATGAATATTTTTAAACTTATTGTTGATAACATCTTTTTCAACCAGCTCAATAATCCCATCGGAGCACATTTCAGTATGTACGCCAAGATTTTTGTGATTGAGCAGGCAGCGCAGCACTGCATCCGGAATAGCGCCAATACCCATTTGAAGTGTACTTTTATCTTCAACCAATTCAGCAATGTATCCACCTATTCTAATTTCGTCTGCTCCAACTCTCTCCCCAAAATTTGCCTTGTGCAAAGCATCTTCACAATATACCATTGCATGAAAACGGCTGCTGTGAATCAGGCCATCGCCATGTGTTCTCGGTGCATTGGGGTTTACCTGTGCAATTAATATTTTAGCCGTATTTACGGCGCTACGAGCAATATCGACGGAAACACCCAATGAACAGTAGCCATGCATATCGGGTGAGGATACTTGCACAATTGCAACATCAATTGGTAAAATATTTTGCTTGAAGAGTTCAGGAATTTCACTTAAAAAAACAGGAACATAATCTGCATAGCCCTCTTTAACCGCATTACGTAAACTGGCTGAAACAAAAAGTGAGTTTAGGTAAAAATGATCTTTGAATTCAGGCTTATCAATATGTAAATCGCCATAAACACTAAGCGAAACAACTTCTACATTCCTCAAACGGGGTGCTTCCAGTGCAAGGTGTTTCAGCAGGAAGGTAGGCGTATGTGCACTGCCATGAATATATATACGTTGATTGGATTGAATGACAGACAATGCTTCCTTCGGACTAACATAGTGAACCGGAACTTTCATTTTTATATATTTTTCGCAAAACTATTATTGAGATGCATTGCAAAATATGATTATTATCATTACCCCATTTGAGAAAGATTAGATAACATCAAATTTAAATTGATTCGAATGTTTTCACTCTAGTATATTTTACCTTTTTATCTGGTTCCATTTCTTTAATAAATTTATTTCCTTGAATTACGATGTTACAAAACCAGTCGGGGAAGGCAGTAGTAAAACATAAGATAGCCGGATAACAAAAGCCTGCTTTTGAAAGGAGAAGGTTTGTCACATAGCCAGGTGATCATTATCATACTGCAACCGCCAGATTAATGTAATTTTATAGGCATATACTTCAGAATATGGTAAAGTTGGTTGTTTCAATCAGTCTTGTTTTTTTCTTACTTGTCTCCTGCAAAAGCAAACAGGATAAAATTAAGCCAGTTGAAGAAAAAATTACAGAGTCAGTCTATGCATCGGGTGTTATAAAGAGCAAAAATCAATACCAGGTTTTCTCTGCTGTTAACGGATTGGTGGCACAGGTGCTGGTTACAGAAGGTGATATCGTAAAGAAAGGTGACCCCATCATCCGCTTATCCAACAGCACTGCCCAATTAAATTCAGAGAATGCAAGGATATCTGCCGACTATTCGTCTATTGCTGCTAATACCGAAAAATTAAATGAACTGAAAATCAATATTGACTTGGCAAAAACAAAAATGGAGAATGACGCTTCATTGCTGGAGCGGCAACGAAACCTCTGGGCACAGCAAATAGGCAGCCGAAACGAAGTTGATCAAAGGGAACTTGCTTATAAAAGTTCTTTGAATGCTTACGAAGCTGCAAAACTTCGATATACTGAATTGCAAAAACAAATCAGTTTCCAGGCAAGACAATCTCAAAAGAATTTACAGATATCCAATACAATAGCCGGTGATTATACTATTAAAAGTGAGACAGAAGGTAAAGTGTACAGTATTTTAAAAGAAAAAGGTGAAATGGTGAATACACAAAGCCCGGTAGCCCTGGTGGGAGATAGTCTTGCCTTTACATTGGAATTACAAGTGGATGAATACGACATTGCCAGAGTAAGAGTTGGGCAAAAAATAGTATTAAGTATGGATAGTTATAAAGGGCAGATATTTGAAGCAGTTGTTGAAAAAATAAATCCGCTTATGAGTGAACGTTCCAAGTCTTTTACTATAGAAGCAGGTTTTGTAACACAACCTCCGGCATTGTATCCCAACTTAACCTGCGAGGCCAATATCGTAATACAGGAAAAAGAAAAAACGTTGACCATTCCCAGGACATACTTACAGGAAAATGATTATGTATTGCTTGCAAATAAAGAAAAAAGAAAAGTAACCACCGGTTTGAAAGACTATCAGAAAGTCGAAATAATCAGTGGCTTAACAATTAATGATGTTATCCTCAAGCCGGCACAATGAATTTTAAGCTGATTATCAGTATTGCCAAGTCGCTTTTATTGGCACGGTGGAAACAAACACTGGTGGCAGCAGTTGGTGTTACTTTCAGTATTACTATGTTCATTACACTGCTGAGCTTTATGACAGGCCTGAATGACTTGCTGGACGGTTTAATACTAAACCGGACTCCACATATTCGTTTATACAATGAAGTAAAACCGAATAAAAATCAACCTATCAATCTCACCATAGCCTATAAGGATCATTACAATTTTATTCAATCGGTTAAGTCGGGTAATAGCCGGCAGGAAATCTATAACAGTGCGTCCATTATGCAGACATTGAAGAAAGATGAACGGGTATTGGGGTTTGCACCTAAAATCATAGCTCAGGTTTTTTTTAATGATGGGACTATAGATATTACCGGTGTAGTGAATGGCATTGATGTGCAGGCAGAAAGTAAATTATTTCATTTTAATGATTATATCACAGCAGGTGTAGGTGTTGATCTCAGTAAATTATCCAACAGTATTGTATTAGGGAAAGGATTGGCAAATAAGTTACTGGCTAATATTGGTGACATGGTACAGGTTACAACAACGAAAGGGGAACGGTTCCCGTTAAAAGTAGTGGGTTATTTTCAATCCGGGATACAGGAATTTGATAAAACACAGAGTTATGCTTCCATTGTTACTGTTCAAAAATTGCTGGGCAAGTCCAGTAATTATATAACCGATATCCAGATAAAACTCAACAATATCAATATAGCCCCGGCGGTTGCAAAGGAATATACACAGCTATTTAGTTCGGATGCAGAAGATATACAAACAGCCAACTCGCAGTTTGAAACGGGCAGTTTCATCCGGACACTAATTTCCTATGCTGTGGGCATTACATTACTCATAGTAGCGGGATTTGGCATTTATAATATTTTAAACATGATGATTTATGAAAAAATGGATTCCATAGCTATTTTAAAAGCCACTGGTTTTTCGGGCAGAGATGTTAAAAGAGTATTCTTATTGATTGCATTAAGCATTGGTTTTTTTGGTGGGCTCGTTGGCTTGTTATTCGGTTTTCTTTTATCGTCAACGATTGATCAAATTCCTTTTAATACAGCGGCTTTACCAACCATCAAAACGTATCCTATTAATTACAATCCTGTATTTTATCTTATTGGGTCATCTTTTTCACTGGTCACTACTTACCTGGCTGGCTTGTTACCGTCCAGAAAAGCAAGCAAAGTAGATCCAGTCGTAATTATAAGAGGCAAATAGTATGAGTGATATTATCCTTGAGGCAAAAAAAATTAATAAAGATTTTCATGACCCTGTTACCGTAAGGGTACTAACGGATATTAGTTTTTCCATCAATAAAGGAGAGTTTGTTTCCGTAACAGGTAAATCTGGTTGCGGAAAATCTACCCTGTTGTATATTTTATCTACAATGGATACGGATTATGAAGGCGAACTGCTGATAGATAATGAGCCGATGGAGAATAAAAAGGAAGCACAACTGGCCCGTATACGAAATGAAAAAATCGGATTTGTATTTCAATTTCACTACTTATTAAATGAATTTACAGTATTAAAAAATGTGATGCTTCCGGGATTAAAGCTGAATAAGTTTTCAGCAAAGGAAGTAGAGTACCGGGCCATGGAAAAATTAAGGATGCTGGGTATTGAGCAACTCGCTTTAAAAAATGCCAATCAGGTATCAGGCGGAGAAAAACAACGGGTAGCTATTGCCAGGGCTTTGATTAATGATCCTTATATCATCATGGGGGACGAACCAACAGGTAACCTGGATAAAAAGAATAGTGAGGTGGTTTTTGATATTTTTAAAAGACTGGCAGAAGAATTTAACCAGACTTTATTGATTGTAACTCATGATCAGGGATTTGCTGAAAGAACCCATCGCATTATTGAAATGGAAGATGGGAAAATTATCAATTTATGATAACTGACTTACGGTAAAAGAAATTAATGTTACCAAAATGAACACAATAAAAAGCCCGGGTGGTTTAACCGAAGAACAAGTAACTGACAGCCGGCAAAAGTATGGAAGCAACACCCTTGAAATGCAAGAAGACCGTGTGCTTTTGCAAGTACTCAAAGACGTGGTACTGGAACCCATGTTCATTTTACTTTTAGCGGCCTGTATTATTTATTTTGTAGTGGGGCAATACCAGGAAGGATTTATCATGCTTGTATCTATTTTTATTGTAGCAGGTATATCATTGTTCCAGGAATACAGAAGTCAAAATGCAGTACTGGCTTTAAAAAAAATATCAGCAGCAAAAGGAAAAGTATTACGCAATGGGAAAGCCATACAAATAGCCACAGAAGAGATCGTAGTAAATGATTTATTACTGCTGGAAGAAGGTGAAGTGGTAGCGGCAGACGGATTGATTGTTACTGCAAATGATTTTTCACTTAATGAATCGGTTCTTACCGGCGAATCATTTGCAGTTACAAAAACAGCAGAGGAAAATAGCAATGTATATAAGGGGACATTGGTGACAAGCGGAAGTGCTACAGTAAAAGTTACAGCTGTCGGTTTAAAAACCATGTTTGGAAAAATCGGGTTGTCCCTCAAAGAGATTACTGTTGTAAAAACATCATTACAAAATCAAATTCGTTCGTTTGTTCGTAACATGGTTTGGATTGGAGCCCTTGCTTTCTTAATTGTTGTAGGATTTAATTATTATCAATCCGGAAATCTTGTTCAGTCCTTTTTGCAGGGCCTTACCCTGGCGATGAGTATTCTTCCGGAAGAAATTCCTGTAGCCTTCAGTACATTCCTTGCTTTAGGTGCATTCCGTTTGCTGCGCAATAATATTATTGTAAAGCAGCCACAATATGTTGAAACGTTAGGCTCTGCAACTGTAATCTGTGCAGATAAAACCGGTACGCTGACGCAAAATAAAATGAGTATTGAATATGTATACGATGCTGCAACAAAATCATCTATTGCACTAAAGGAAAATACAGGAATACCGGCAGGATTAATTGAATATGCTATGTGGAGCAGTGAAACCAATCCATTTGATCCAATGGAAAAAGCCATTCATCAATTATATGAAAAAACGGCAAGTACTGACAAAAGAAAACATTTTATCCAGATCCATGAATACCCTGTTGGCGGTAAACCCCCTATGATGACACATATATTTAAAAATGAACCCGGGGAGGTTATTATTGCAGTTAAAGGTGCCCCAGAGGCTATTTTACGTCAAAGTAATCTATCAGTCGAAGAATTAAAGTATATAGAAGAACAATCACTTTCTTATGCCAGATTGGGCTACCGGATACTGGGTGTTGGCAAAGGAAGCTGGAAAGAAAAAAAATGGCCGGTATCCCAGGAAGAATTTCCCTTTGAATTTTTAGGGTTGATTGCTTTTCAGGATCCTCCGAAGGAAAATATAACCCAAACAATAAAAACATTTCGTGATGCCGGCATAACCGTGAAAATGATTACGGGTGATTATGCAGAAACGGCAGTGGCCATCGCCGGCCAGATTCAATTGAATCATAATAATGAAGTGCTGACAGGAAATGAGGTTTTACATCTTACGAAGGAAGAATTGCAACAAAAAGTAAAACAGGTCAATATTTTTGCCCGGATGTTTCCCGAAGCTAAGCTGAAAGTAATTGATGCCCTGAAAGAAAATGGCGAAGTGGTTGCTATGACCGGTGATGGCGTTAATGACGGGCCTGCTTTAAAAGCAGCACATATAGGAATAGCTATGGGGCAGCGGGGGAGTGAAGTGGCAAAAAATGCAGCTTCTTTGATTCTTACAGATGATGATTTAGCACACATGACAGAAGCTGTGGCATTGGGAAGGAAGATTTATGATAATTTAAAAAAAGCCATTCAGTACATCGTATCAATTCATATACCTATCATACTTATTGTTACACTTCCGTTATTACTGAGCTGGAATTTTACAGATATTTTTTCACCAGTTCATGTCATTTTCTTAGAACTCATAATGGGACCAACCTGTTCTATAATTTATGAAAATGAACCAATGGAGCCCGGAACTATGCTCAGGCCGCCCAGAAAAATGGGAGCCACATTTTTATCACTAAAACAACTATCTCTAAGTATTATCCAGGGGCTTATGATTACCGCTGGTTGTTTGGGTGTCGGTTATTATTATATGCAACAGGGGAGTGATAATACCACTATCAGGACTGTTATTTTTACCACACTATTATTCAGTAATGTTTTTCTTACGCTGGTTAACCGTTCATTTCACTATTCAGTTTTTAAAACACTTGCATATAAAAACAACCTGGTTCCGCTGATTATTGGCATTACACTCCTTTTTATCGCAGCTTTACTTTATGTGCCCTTTATGCAGAATTTGTTCAGATTACAGTCATTGTCATTACAAACAACAGCCAGTTGTATCCTTGCAGGTATAGCAGGCACTTTATGGATTGAAATATGGAAATTTATAAGACGCAGAAGTGATTAGTAAATGCACTTATACATGCGGAACGAGGCATTCTTTGTAAATTCCAGCTTCTACACCAGATCTTTGTTTTAACTGCAGTAAAAGCTCATCGGCAGCATCTTCCGGAACAAAAAACTCAAGTACATATCCATAAGTGCAGCTTTCATAATATGCCTGGTGAATATTCAGGTGGCGATACAAAGGTAACTGCCTGTAAAAATCTAAATCATTTTCATCGTGGCTGATAAATGCAATCAACTTAATATCACCATCTTTTTCAGAGTTCCTTTTTTTAAGGTGTAATGGTATATAACCACCTGCCTGCAGTACTCGTACATTATGCTCCGGAAAATGTTCCGATCTTTTTTCATTCGTAAATATAAAATGAAAATCACGATCTGGCCACTCATGCTGTGATACATAACGGAACTTGGTTTTTGTTTCAGCCGCATGTTGCTGTAAAACCGGTTCGCTTTTTTTATGGATTAGCTTTTCGGCATAACGTTCCCATTTCGGTGCAAATTCATCTAATTTAAGATTTGTTACAAAACAAACAAACTGAACAATTGTATCTTTTATCATTAGTTGATCTTTATAAATATGAACTGAGAAAACTGTAAAATTATTTAGAGTAAAGAGAGGTTAACAGGAGCCGAGATAACAAAAGGGCCAACACCACTTAAGGCTTTTTCTGAATTGGCAGTTTATAATACTTTTGATAAGCACCGGGCTTCCTGTCTGCATACACAATCTCCGAAATAACAGATATTTCGTATTAAATTTTATGCTGACAAATGATCTAAACTATATAAAGTAAATAACAAAAAAAAAAGAGCTTTTGAAAGCTCTTTTCAAAAGTTTCCGATTTATTACCATCTCTTATTATCTGTTCTGGCACTTTTTTCTTTAGCAACAGATACAGACATGGCCCTTCCTTCAACTTCTTTGTTGTTAAGGCCTTTGATGGCTTCTTTGGCTTCTTCGTCAGATCCCATTTCTACAAACCCAAAACCACGGCTACGACCGGTTTCCCTGTCGTTGATAACTTTGGCAGATGAAACAGCACCGAACTGTTCAAATAATTTTTTCAAATCATCATCGGCTGTGTGAAAGCTCAGGTTTGAAACATACATGTTCATAATAGAATAATTTAAATAAAACAATAAAATACCTGTAATAAAGAATCGCAGCAAGGAGTAGAGAGAAGATTAACTATTACTGAAACGAAGAGTAAAAATTGATACTGGTCAGGACTGAATGTTGGAAGAATTATTTATCACAATGTAAAAGTAGACTATTAATATTCAAATCCGGTATTA
>JANMFO010000442.1:0-11758 GCA_031374245.1 Chitinophagaceae bacterium
ATTTTGTAAAAGTGGATTTGTATTACACTAATGGTGAGTTTACTTTTTTTGCAGAAAATTCAAACGAAAACCAGCGTACAACAGAAATACATGGCGGCATTGGCTTGAACAATGTAAAAAGAAGGTTGGAACTATTATATCCGGGTAAGCATGATTTGAAAATTAAGGAAACAGAAAATAATTTTTCAGTAAAATTAAAACTGCAACTGTCATGATTATTAATTGTATCATTATAGATGATGAGCCGCTGGCAAGAAAAGGGTTAAAGGAATATATTGCTGATGTTGATTTCCTGAATCAGGTTGGTGAGTTTGATAACCCGTTGAAAGCAACAGACCTTATCAGCAGGGGAGAAGTGCAATTGCTTTTCCTGGACATACAAATGCCGAAGATAACAGGGTTAGATTTTTTTAAAACATTGCAGCATGCCCCGCCGGTAATTTTTACCACTGCTTATCCGCAGTATGCACTGGAAGGCTATGAAGTTAATGCATTGGATTATTTGGTTAAGCCAGTTTCATTCGACCGCTTTCTGAAAGCAGTATTGAAAGCAAAGGAGTATTATGAGATAAGAGAAAAAAACGTAACTGAAACGACGACTTCATCTGATTATTTTTTTATTAAAGCAGATAATAAGCTGGTGAAAATAGTATTTGAAGATGTTTTGTTTGCAGAGGCTTTGCAAAATTATGTTACCATACATACTAAAGACAAGAAGTATATCACTTATCTCACTTTTAAATCAGTAGAAAATTATTTACCGGTCGATAAATTCATCAGGGTTCATAAATCCTATATTGTCAGTACTTCAAAAATTGATAGTATCGACGGAAGTGATATCCGGATTGGTCAGCACCATATACCCATTAGCCGGAATATGAAAGATGAAGTAATGGAACGACTTTTAAAAGGAAAATTCCTGAAACGTTAGTATTCTTTCACAACTATTTCATTTGTTGGGTGTTTGTTAATGTTGCCTGCTTTACATTACTTGTCGTAAAGACGACATCTGCCAACCTGATTACCTTATTACTTTTGTTAAACAATTAAAAACCATTTTCACTCTTATTTCGTTAATAGATAATATAAAAACAATTATATGCGAATCATTTATTTTTCACTCATTGCAGCAGGTGGATTGCTTGCGGCAAGTTGCGGTCAGGCACAGACACAGACTAAAACCCAGGCACAGCCTAAAAAAAATAAGTATCCTGACCCGCCCATTGCTACTCATAATACAGTTTATCCAATGAAGCTCACTGATGCAGAATGGAAAGCAAGGTTAACAGAGTTTCAATACTATGTATTGCGGCAGGAAGGAACGGAAAGGGCTGGAACTGGTAAGTACGATCATTTTTATGAGAAAGGTACTTATTACTCTGCCGCTTCATTACAGCCGGTATTTAGTTCCGATGCAAAATTTGATTCGGGAACCGGGTGGCCGAGTTTTTATGCTCCTGTCACACCAGATGTGCTACGATTAGTAAAAGATGAAAGCTTTGGTTCTGTTCGTTGGGCAGTGGTGGATAGTAAAAGCGGCTCTCATCTTGGTCATGTGTTTGATGATGGGCCAGACCCTACTGGTAAAAGGTACTGCATGAACTCTGCAGCCCTGATTTTTGTGCCAGAAGGTGGAAAGCCGCCAACAAGTTCAAAACAACAATAATTAGCCGTTATAAAAATAAAGTATGAAATACTTTCTTGTCACTGTTATCAGCATACTGTTATTTGCTTCTTGTGGGCAAACACAGAATGGAAATCAAGTAACTCCTGATATTAAATTGCCTGTAAATGAAAAGCCAGTTGCAAATGAAGCCGTTGCTACTTTTGGTGAAGGGTGCTTCTGGCATGCAGAAATAGTTTTTCAAAGCCTCTTAGGTGTAAGAGATGCGGTATCTGGCTATGCAGGTGGAAGTGACCCAAAACCAACTTATGGAAAGGTAAGTACGGGAAGCACAGGTCATGCAGAAGTTGTGCAGGTGTATTACGACCCTTCTAAAATATCGTATGCAACGTTGGTGAAAGCTTTGTTTGCAAGCATGGACCCTACACAATTAAACAGGCAGGGAAACGATGCGGGGACTGAATATCGGTCAGTTGCTTTCTACAGGACTGAAAATGAAAAGCAAATCATTGAAGCGGAAATAAAACGTTTGTCAGATAGTAAGAAGTACAAAAACAAAATTGTTACGGAAGTAAAACCTTTTGTGGCATTTTACCTGGCAGAGGCTTACCACCAGGAATATATTTATAACCATCCCGGGGAAAGCTATGTACGTATTGTTTCTATTCCGGAGTTTATGGAATTTAAAAAAGAATTTCAGGGGCCTTTTAAACAATAAGAGGTTGTTTAGCTCCCTCTTTGTGAACCACCCGTCGTAGGTTTATTAACAAAGCCGCTTGATTTTGGCTTCTGAATAAACTTAGAATCCTGCCCTGTGGCGGGATTTACTTTTTTATTGTCTTTCTTTTTTCCCTTCTTATTGTTTTGATTCAGCAATGACATAGTGATATAAATTTTAGAGACACAAATATAGTTAATTCATTAGTGAATTTTACACTCACCTATAATATAAAGCGCCGGCAACCAAACAAGTAAGAAAAATTGTTGGTGCAGGTTGTAGTTGAAAATATTAACGAAAACTAAAATATCAGGCAACCTTTTATGAATGGCCTTTTGTAAATGTATTAACCCGTTTAAAAAATCGCTAGCCTGAAAAAAATAAAACTGGAGAGCAGGGTATCAAATTTTGCGTAGCTTAGATTTTATTCTTTCTTTCTAAAATAATTATATGAGATTACCTGCAATTGCCATCTTCTTATTTTGTTCCTCTTTTATTGCGAACGCTCAGGAGCCTAATACTGATTCTTTATATATGCGTAACCATTATGAAAAATCGGAATACCAGATTCCCATGAGGGACGGTATTAAATTGTTCACCGTTGTTTATATGCCAAAGGATAAATCGAAAACTTATCCGATACTAATGAACAGGACTTGCTATAATGCTTCTGTTTATGCAGACTATAAAACATTTGGTCATCCTTCAAAATATTTAGTAGAGGATGGTTATATTTTAGTTTTCCAGGATGTGCGGGGACGCTACATGAGTGAAGGTTCTTTTGATAACATGACACCAAATGTTCCGGGTAATAATCCAAAGAATAAAAAGGACATAGATGAAAGTTCTGACACCTGGGATTCAATTGACTGGATGGTGAAAAACCTGAAAGGCAATAATGGCCGATCAGGTATTTATGGTATTTCCTATCCCGGTTTTTATAGTGCAGCTTCGTTGCCCGATGCACATCCGGCATTAAAAGCTGTTTCGCCACAAGCACCGATATCCGATTTTTTCTTTGATGATTTTCATCATATGGGAGCTTATTTGCAGAGCTATACAGCTGCATTTGCAGTTTTCGGCTATCAGAAAAAAGGGCAAACAAAAGAAGATTGGTTTAATGCTGAAATAATGCGGTTCTACGGCAGCCCTGCAAAAGATGGGTATGATTTCCATTTAAAACTAGGGCCATTAAAAAATGTTACAGAGAAATATCATTATGATAATTTTTTCTGGAAGCAAATAGTTGACCATCCTAATTATGATACGTTCTGGCAAAGAAGAAACCTGTTGCCTCATCTTACTAATATCAAACCTGCAGTGCTTACAGTTGGCGGTTGGTTTGATGCAGAAGATTTATATGGGCCACTGCATATTTATAAAGCCATTGAAAAGTCAACACCGGGTGCTAATAACACTATTATAATGGGGCCATGGGGGCATGGTGATTGGGCCAGAGAAAGAGGTAAGAGTACTCATAATAATATTTATTTCGGCGATAGCATTTCCACTTTTTTTCAACGGGAAGTGGAACGAAAATTCTTCAGTTTCTATCTTAAAGACGAAGGAGGACAAAGCCTACCTGAAGCCTACATGTTTGATACTGGGATAAAGCAATGGGAAAAATTCAGTGTGTGGCCGCCAAAAGAAATACCACCATTGCAATTGTATTTTGGTGAAAATGGCAGGTTGTCAGTGAATAAGCCATTGGATGAAACCAAAGCATTTGAATACATCAGCGACCCGGCCAAACCAGTACCCTATACGTCACAAACAGAAGGGTTGACATTTACTCCAAGAAATTTTATGAGTGATGATCAACGGGAAGCATCCCGCAGGCCGGATGTACTCACTTTTGTGACGGATACATTGACGGATCCAGTAACTGCCGCCGGAGAAATTTTGGCTAAACTGAAAGTGGCAATGACAGGTACCGACGCTGATTTTATTGTTAAGCTTATTGATGTGTACCCGGATAACCATCCGAATTACGAACACAATCCGAAGAATGTTATAATGGGTGGCTATCAGCAGTTAGTCCGTAGTGAAGTGTTTCGTGGACGATTCAGGAATAGTTTTGAAAAACCCGAACCATTTAAGCCGGGAGAGATTACAGAAGTAAATGTTCCGTTGCAGGATGTGTTGCACACTTTTAAAAAGGGGCATAGGGTTATGATACAGATTCATAGCACCTGGTTTCCTTATATTGACCGCAATCCGCAGCAATACGTTGATAATATTTATAAAGCAACAGATAAGGATTTTATTAAATCAACTATTAAAGTATATGGCAGTTCTGTTGTAGGAGTAGGGGGAGAGCAATCGGTAAAAAGAGCTTTCTGATTAAATCGGATTTGTAAAAGCGGCTGTATTGTACAGCCGCTTATTATTTTAAATTAATTAAGAAGAATTATTTCAGACCTTTTGCTTCGTACAATAGGCTTAAAATCTCTTTCACAGCTTTCGGATCTTTGTTTTGTTCCAATGACCTTTCTAAATAAATAAGGGCATTTTTAGTGTCCTTGTTTTTTAAATAACCTTCACCAAGACTTGAAATGATATTGGTTGATTCAGGGTATAGATTATAATTAGCCTGGAATAATTTCAGTGCTTCTTTCGTTTTATGTTGTTCCAATAATAAATAGGCCAAACTGTTTATTTCATTTTCACCAGCTACTAATTGTTTCAATTGCCCGGCAATACTTCTGCTGCTGATATTCTCATCCAGCAACGTTCCATCATTTAGCCATTTTGTTACGAGGCTGAAAGAACGATAATTAGGTGTGTAAGGTTGATTAGTAATAATGTTGAGTACATCTTTTTCCAGTGAATTAACGGGATATTCGGTGATGCGGTTTACTTCGACTCCATTTTTGTAAATAATAAAAGCAGGTACCCGAAAAATGCCTAATCCTTTTTCTTCATGCTCAGGACTTTGCTTGTACAACGAATCGCCATCACCAACGGTTATAATTTTTATATTGTTGGCAGGGATTCCAATCTCATTTCTCAACTTCATAAAACGGGGAACTTCCCGTTTGCTATCGCCACACCATGTACCCAAAAAAATTTGAATTGAATAATCTTTGAGGCTTTGTTTCCTTAACTGAGCTACGGTTTCTGCATTTGGTTTATATGCATCGTAACCAGCAGTGAACCATTTGTCATACGGTGAAATAGTCAGGTTGTCTTTGGTAATGGCTCCGTATAAAATCCGTGGCTTGGGTTCAGAGGTTTGTGCAAATGAAATGGCACTGAAAAGTATAGCTATCGAAATGGCTGTAATTTTTGACATAAAAATTAGTTTAATTGAATTAATTAAATAATAGCACATAATCCTATTGCAGGTACATGCTGATAGGTGTATGCAAACCACATACAATTAAAAAAAGCGGATCCAGTTAAGCCTGCGGCGGACGATAAGGAGTGGAGTTATTTCCCTCGCTTAGATTCGGAGAAGAAGGAAGAATAGTTTTTTCAATTAATCGATTTATACTGCTGGTAACTGTATTGCTTTCGGGACCAGCATAATATTCATCAATAACCGGGTGAAAGTGAGTTTGTGGGCCAGTTGGTTTCTTATCGTTCAATGAATGGGTGTCATATTTTTTTTCGCAATCGCATTGCTCAGCAGACGATTTGAAACTATTGGCCAGCTTACATTCCATGTAGGCAAGCTGCTTTGCATATTGGGAGAGTGTAAATACAGCAATTAAAAATAGGGAAGCCAGTTGTTTCATTATCCCTTAAAGATAGAAACTATTTTAGTGTATTTTTAAACAGGGCTTCTTTTATTTCACCACAAATGTTTCCCAACCATCATATTCGCCATTGCATTTTTTTGCCTGCTTTCTCAATTCGATTGTAATCTTACTGATGGACGCTACATCAACTTTGTTTGTTCTTGCTACATGTAATTTAAACGGGGTTTTTGGGTTAGAGCTTCGTTCTTTGGATATTACTGCAAACTTCTGTTTTGTGGCATAAGTAATAAAGCAATTCCGGTCAAAATCTGTTTTAAAATACAGCCAATGGTCTACAAGCCGTTCCTTTATTAATTTATCGCCACCATTTTGAAGAGCTGTTACCAGTTTTTGATTTTGCATAAACTCATACGATTCTTCGCTGGGGTATAAAAAATCAAGATAAGCAGTCCATGTTTTATCTTCTTTAATGTTAATATAATGCGGACTGTATTGCGGAAATTTTTCCCGGTAAAAAAAAGCCAGTTGCTGTCTCAGGCCAACGGTATCACTTACATAAAAATAATCCAGCCGCTGGCACAGATAGGTAAAGGAACCGGCAAGGTTATTTGTTACTACCCGGTCCATAATTGTTTTTAAGGAATCAGATATTTTATAGAGGTTGGTAAACTCCCTTTTAGAAGGCATCCCATCCGCATCACAATTTTTGAAACTGACACCGGTAATTACTACAAACGGCAGTGTTTTTACCGGAGCCACGGATTTCAAGGCCATATTAAGGGTTACACTGCTTGGCATACTTTTGTATTTAGCCATATATACATCCCAATTTTCTTCCTGCGCAATTAAAAGAACAGGTGAAAAAATGGCCAATACTGCGGTGAAAAATTTTGACATATAACCCGGGTTTTGAATGAGATGCAAGGTAAGCCGGTTCAGCATTTCAAAGCATTGACTTAATGTTAAAAAGAAGATTACAGGGCAGTTATCCGGCGCTATACAATTTTAGCTTTCTTTTTACGTTTACAAATTCAATCCAAACCTTGTAAAACTAATATCCGTTCTTATGAACAAGCCATTCTACAATGACCAGGCTCATATTGCCGAGGAGTTTCATTTATTTGATGATTATACCACACAAACCGCCCGGCTGGCCTTTTTCAAAATCAATTCTTATAAGCTATCCCTGATTAACTCTGCTTTTTGCATGAGTAAGAATGAATTAACGGGCATTATAAAAGGTACGCTGCTGAATTATACAGAACCGGCGATAGTGCTGGCTGATCTCGGTTTTTTTAAATCGGAGTACGATAACTGATTTTACGATTACTTATGTTATATAACAGCTCTGTTGCATTATTCCGCAACAGAGCTTTTTATTTTAACTCCTGTCGTTTACATTTTTAGATAACAGAAATTTCTATTAGCCGGGATTAAGGTCTACCTTTCCTGTAATTAATTTACTCATTCATAAAAAACAACTATCATGGCTAAGAAATCAAAAGGAGCAAAGAAGGCAGCAAAAGCCCCGAAAAAAAAGACAACTCCTAAAAAAGTAGCAGCTAAAAAGAAAGCACCAAAGAAAAAAGCAGCAGCCAAAAAACCAGTAGCAAAAAAGAAAACGGCTCCAAAAAAATCAGCACCGAAGAAGAAAGTAGTAGCAAGAAAGGCAGCACCAAAGAAAAAGGCCATAGCTAAAAAAAGGCCGGTAGCTAAGAAAAAAGTGGTGGCTAAAAAAGCGGCGCCGAAGAAGAAATCGGTAGCAAAAAAAATAGCACCAAAGAAAAAAGCGATAGTGAAAAAAGCAACTCCTAAAAAAGTGGTGGTTAAGAAAGTTGCAAAAGCTCCTGCTAAAAAAATAGCTCCACCTGTTGTGGAAGAAATCATAATAACAGAAACAGTTATACAACCTGTTCTCTTTCCGGAATTAGAGCCGGTAGTAATAATGGAAATAGAAGAAGTTATTGGAGAAGAAAAGCCGATGGAATAAAATTAAAGAAGATAAGTTGTTAAGATAGATTGTCCCACAAAGTCATCAAGTATATTAGCTATGATTTTGTGGGATTTTTTTTAAAGTCAAACTTTTAAGCCCAGCTTTTTCTTCACCACTGTAGCAGCTTTTGTGTATCCACCTTCTGCTCCCTCCACAAAGTGTACATGCCGGTCATTCATATTGCGTACATAGCATGACATTACAGATTCTTTACTCACAAACAGCCCATAAAATATATCACCGTCATTTTCTATTTGATTCAATGCAGCTTCTAATTGTTCCCGTTGTTGTGCGGTGCCGGAAATAACGGTATTTATTTTCCCATCTATTACCAATGTATCCGACATATCCACGAGGTTATTCAAATACACTTTTCCTTTTTTTGTTCGGAAATAATAAATACCCAGCCATCCTTTTATCCGGGTGGTCAGCAGATAAAATAATTTAAACCCACCCATTCGTACCTGCATCTCCAATCTGATTTTGGCCAATGTGGTTTTCAGTTTTAGTTTATCGATAGTAATTGGTTTTCTTGTTTGCTGTTCGCCATAAATTGTATCTATTTTATCCATCACTTTTTTAAATGCCACGGATTGTTTCACTCCGTCACGGGCTATCACCAATAAGCTTATTACTTCAAAATTATTTGCAGGTGGTTTTATCCTGTCCCAGCGGCATTGCATACCACTAAGGTCCGGTTCTTCTTCAGTGGTTGGAGTGTCAGCAAAAATATAATCAGGGCCTTTTATTTTTTTTTCTGCATAGCTAAGCCCATTGCCGAGTAAAACAGGTATAGCAAACAGTTGCGAAGTTTTTAGTTTGCCAATATTCAATTCATGTCCGGCCTCATAAATTTCTGCCACCGGTACACTTCCTACCCGCAGGTCAAGATTAAAACTGTTCTTTATATTTTCCCTGTGTAACAGCAGTGCTTGCATCGCAGCATCAAACATACCGGGCGGAAGGATAAACGTGGCACCATCACCCCCAAAAAAGAAAGGAACAGTCAGGTTGGCTTTATAAATAATGTTTAAAACTGCAACGATACTGCCTGTTGCCACCAGGTTCACTGTTTCATGCAGGCCATCTTGTAAGGCACGGGTAGAGTTTTTTACATCCGTAATCACCACCTGCCAGTTACCCGGCACTTTAAAAAATAAATGCTCTTCCATCAGCAAATCGCTGAGTGGAATTTCATTCACCGGTAGCCGGGAGTAGAATAAATCATTATTGGGTGTAGCCATAATTAATCAAAGAAGAAAGGTAAGTTTTTTGATTTATATAACCGATAAGGTTTACCGGGCTGAAGTGCTACTATCATCGTTCTTTACAAGTTTATCCTGAGGCAACGAAGGACACTCTTCTGCTGTATAAATTCTACTTAGCTTTTAATGTATTAGTTACTATGAATGAAATACCTGTCTTCAAAAAGAATATCTTAGCATATCATCTCATAATTAATTTAAAAAGCGATTCTTGTGAACAAACGATTAGCACACTACTGCAAATTTTTCTTTTTACTCATTACTTTATCTTTTGCCGTAATAGTTAAAGCAAATACGAATAAAGCGAAACCTGAATTTTACCAGATTAAAGTTTATCATTTCCAAGATTCTTTACAGGAGAAAATGATGGATGCCTATTTGCAAAATGCTTTGTTACCTGCACTGCATAAAGCAGGCATCAAAAAAGCAGGTGTATTTAAAGCAATTGCTAATGATACGGCTGCTGATAAGCTGTTGTATGTATTCATCACTTTAAAATCACCTGAGCATTTATTAAAACTCTCACAGCAATTGGATGCTGATGCTGTTTACCAGGCAGCGGGCAGTGAGTATATCAATGCTGGGTATAAAAATCCACCGTATACCCGGATGGAATCAATTTTATTAAAAGCATTTCCTTTAGCACCACAAATGCAACTACCCGATTTGAAAGCCCCATTCAGCGAACGCATTTATGAATTACGCAGTTATGAAAGTGCCACTGAAAAAATATACCGGAATAAAGTGCAGATGTTTAATGAAGGGGGAGAGATAGATCTTTTTAAACGGTTGGAATTTAATGCCGTTTTTTATGCAGAAGTAATCAACGGCAGTCACATGCCCAACCTGATGTATATGACAAGTTTTGAAAATAAAGCAGCAAGGGATGCACACTGGAAAGCCTTTAGTGCTGACCCGGAGTGGAAAAAATTGTCTTCCATGCCAGAGTATCAGAATAATGTTTCTCATATTGATATTACATTTCTGCGGTCAGCGGTATATTCTGATTTTTAATTGCCTTTCTAAACTTTAGTCACTGACCAGGGCGAATAGAATAGTCTATTCGTTACCAAATCCTTCTCTCACAACGATTTACTATCTTTGTAAGCTATGTCAGAAGAAATCAAAAAGGCGGACGAGAAGAGTCTCAATTTCCTGGAAGAGATAATAGAAGAAGACCTGAAAGCCGGTAAATACAAGCAGATTGTTACCCGTTTCCCACCGGAGCCCAATGGCTACCTGCATATTGGTCATGCTACCAGCATTTGTTTAAATTTTGGTCTTACTAAAAAATATGGCGGTTACACCAATCTTCGTTTTGATGATACCAACCCGGTAACGGAAGAGACAGAATATGTTGATAGCATCAAAGATGATGTTCGTTGGCTTGGTTTTGAATGGAAGAATGAACATTATGCTTCTGATTACTTTGATAAATTATATGAGTTTGCAATTGCTCTTATTAAAAAAGGTCTGGCTTATGTAGATGATAGTACGGCCGAAGAAATAGCAGAGCAAAAAGGAACACCTACACAACCGGGACAACGCAATAAATTTGCTGACCGTAGCATTGAAGAAAACCTGCAATTATTCTCTGCAATGAAGGCAGGTGAATATAAAGACGGCGAAAAAGTACTAAGAGCAAAAGTGGATATGGCCAGCCCCAATATGATAATGCGGGACCCCTTGCTTTATCGTATCAAACATGCCCATCATCACCGCACGGGTGATAAATGGTGTATCTACCCGATGTATGATTTTGCACATGGACAAAGTGATTCGATTGAAGAAGTAACACATTCTATTTGTACACTCGAGTTTGTTCCGCATCGTGAGTTATACGATTGGTGTATTGAGAAGTTAGAGATTTTCCCTTCCAAACAATATGAGTTTGCACGCCGAAACATGACCTATACGGTGATGAGTAAACGTAAGCTGCTGCAATTAGTAACGGAGAAACATGTAGACGGGTGGGATGACCCCCGTATGCCAACTATCAGTGGTATGCGCAGGCGGGGTTACACTGCAGAAGCAATCCGTGAATTTTGTGACAGGGTAGGTATAGCTAAAAGAGAAAATATTGTTGACGCAGGGTTGCTGGAATTTTTTGTACGGGAAGATTTGAATAAAAAGGCGCTACGCAGAATGGTGGTGTTCGACCCGTTGAAGATTATTATCACTAATTATACTAACCCTGAAGAAATATTGGAAAGTGAAAACAACCCGGAAGATGAAAATGGCGGAGTGAGGGATATTCCTTTTTCCAATGAAATTTATATTGAACGGGACGATTTTATGGAGAACCCGCCAAAGAAATATTTCCGCTTAGCCCCCGGACAAATGGTGCGGTTGAAAAGTGCCTATATTATCAGGTGTGGTGAAGTGATAAAAGATGCTGATGGTAAAGTGACAGAAGTTCGTTGTACTTACATCCCTGAAAGCAGAAGCGGAAAT
>JANMFO010000010.1:0-10551 GCA_031374245.1 Chitinophagaceae bacterium
AGGTACAACTGCAGCTGCCTGTACGCCGGCAAATGTTAACGGTACTTATACTGTTGGAACGGCTTTAGTGAGTACTACGAATACTGTACAGGTACAGGTAAATGTAACTACGGCCGGGGTCTTTAGTATTTCTACAAATACAGTTGATGGAATAACTTTTGCTGCATCAGGTACTTTTTCAACTCCAACTACTACTTTAGTAACCCTGAATGGTACAGGTACACCAACTTCTTCTGGTACTAAGGTTTTTACCGTTACGTTTGGTGCAAGCACCTGTACGTTTAGTGTGCCTGTAATTGGGTCTACTGGTCCCGCAGTTTTCTCAGCAAATTGTGCGACTGCATCGCCGAACGGTATCTATCAGGTAGGAACAGCACTTACAGCATCTAATACTATAACTCTTCCTGTTACTGTAACAACAGCGGGTACTTATAATTTGAGTACAACATTGACAAATGGAATGGTATTTACAGGAAGCGGTTCACTTACATTAGTTTCAACAAGTATTACTTTAACAGGTAGCGGTACCCCTGCAACCGCTACAATATCAAATATTCCTGCACCGGGAACTACAGCTTGTAATATTCCAATTACTGTAGTTGCAGCAGGTAGTCCTGTAGCAGTTTTCTCTGCTAATTGTGCAGGGGCAACAGTGAATGGTACTTACCAGGCAGGCACCGCACTTACTGTAGCAAACACAATAATACTTCCTGTTACAGTAACCACAGCAGGTACTTATAATGTGAGTACAACATTGACAAATGGAATGACATTTACAGGAAGCGGTTCACTAACACTGGCTTCAACAAATATCACTTTAACAGGTAGTGGCACTCCCACTGTTGCTACTACATCTAATATTCCTGCCCCGGGAACTACAGCTTGTACTATTCCAATTACAGTAACTGCTGCTCCAGCTATTGATTGGAAATTTAATATAGGAGCAACAGTATACCAGGGTCAGTCTTCACTTCCGGATATTCTATATGATGTGACAACTGCTCCACCATTCAGTATCTTAGATTACTTAGGAGATAATTTAGCCGGGGATGAGCTATCATTTACTTTTATAGATTTGATTGGAGGTGTTTTAGCTAATGAACAATATACTTCTACTTCTACTTTTACTACCAATGTAGCTGCTTTTTACTTTATAGCTGCAGGCAATACGTTAGACCTTACAGCAGAACCGGCAACACCTCCGGGTGGGCCAATTGGTAACATGATATTTATTGTAACATCTCACAATACTACCACAAAAACTATTGTTGGGACTTTTTCTGGTACAGCTTTCGATGCTATATCAAGCACTACAAAAACTATAACAAACGGTACTTTCACAGCTAAGTACCTGTGATTAATGATTTCTTTAAAATAAGAAGAGACCACAATAACAGTGGTCTCTTCTTATTTTCTTTATATTTTCAGAATCCTCTCTTTTTTCCCGATTCCAATGTGGGCAATTTAAAATTATCCAGCACACTTTTTTGCGATAGCATTTTTTCAATGTCTTCAATTTTGCGGGGAGCAAAACGGGATAGGAGTTCGTAATCATTTTCTGTTATCAGTAAGTCATCTTCGATACGAACGGCAATACTCCACCATTTTTTATCACAATTACTTCCTTCGGGAATATAAATGCCGGGTTCTATAGTGATGACCATATCTTTTTTCAAGGTTTCATAAAAACCTTTGTCATGCACATCTAACCCGATATGATGGCCAAGCCCATGCGGATAATATTTACTTACTTCACTTTTTTCTTTAATGATACCGAGTTTGATTAACCCCTCTGCAATAGTATTTTTGGCAGCAGCATTGGCATCCGCCCATTTTGATCCGTCTTTCAGTGTTTTAAAGGCGGCTTCCTGCGCATCATATACAATTTGGTAAATAGTTTTTTCTTCTTCAGAAAATTTACCATCTGCCGGTACTGTTCTTGTTACATCAGCAGTATAGCCATGATACTCTGCTCCCACATCCATCAGTATCATTGAGGGGCCTATTTTGGTTTTGCTGTTTTCCATGTAATGCAGGATGCAGCCATTTTCGCCTGCCCCAACGATAGAACCATAGCCCACTTCTTCTGCTCCATACTTTTTATGAACATATTCATGCAAGCCCTGAATTTCCAGTTCAGACATATCAGGATGCAGGGTTCTCATCACTTCGTTTTGCCCCTGGCAGGATATTTCAACTGCTTTGCGGAGCAGATCTATTTCTTCCGGTGTTTTTATTTCACGAAGAGTGCGGGTAAGCTGGCTGTATAAATGGGTATCAAACCGGTTTTGCAGCGTCATTCGTTCAGGCATTTGAGATTTCTTTTTGAAATCCTGGATCAGGTCAAATAAATCAGCCCTATCGCTTAAGTCAGGAACATCAATCGGAAACCGATCGCAAATAATTTTATCAAATTTTGAAAAATCAATATTGTAATTGCTGAACTCACTGCCATTGTAAGCTGTTTTAATTTCCAGTTTTTCTTTAACACCATCAGTACCCAAACGCTTGCCCGTCCATTTTTCTGCCTGCGGGTTTCTTTTTTGAACAAAGAGCAGTTCTTTGTATTTGTTGCCAATTGAATCAGTTTGTTCTTCTTTAAAAATTAGTAAAAGTGAGTGCGGCTCTTTGTATCCGCTGAAATAATACATGTCCGGGTTCTGATGGTATAAGTATTCCACATCATTGGAGAATGTACGGGTAGGATAAGCAAATACTGCCATCACCGATTTATCCGGCATTATTTTCCGCAAAGCATCTCTGCGGCCTGTATGAAAATCAGCGGTTAAATAATCAGCAGGCAGATCAGTTTTTTGTTCATTGGGTATTGGCTGTGCGAACAAAGCAGCAAAGCAAAAAATAAATAACAGGGAAAATAAGAGTTTTATTGAAAAAAGTCTTTGCATAAAAATGGTGATTGATTAAATTAAAAATAATTCTTTTCAATCACCAGCTAAAGAAATTTATGTGAGCGGGGAGATGATTTATTCCTCTTCATCCTCTTCATAGAAAGCACCTTGGTTACTACGGAAATGCGTTTCCCATGCTTTTACTGCCTCATCACTCATACATTCAATAATGTCATGCAGGGTATCTTTTTTCAGTTTCCATTCAGTTTCCATCGGTTCGTCATAGCGTTGAACGAACAGACAATGGTCTGTGGCAACAGTCACCTTTATCATGATAATAGCGGAGTCCTCTTTTTCTTTTACCAGGTAATAACAACCGGTTTCCAGCAGGTCATACGAGTACATAACACATCCCTTTTTAATTTTTCTTTGAAACTTGTTCGGGGTCAGCAAAGTCAGATAGTAATGGATACACAGGTAATCGGATTTTGGAGGGAATTTGTTGGGTTAAAATTCTGGGTTGAAGGTAAGTCTTTGCCCGGTTTTTGAGGAAATTTTTTTTATATTTATGCGATTTTTAATATATATAATATAATTCAAAAATTTGATTTTTAACGAATTATGATACTTGTTGAAAATAGTGTAATTGATTTAAAATTATGGCATCTGATAGCCTTATAATCATTTAAAGCGACCCAGCTGTAATGGATATGGGACATAAAAATACCTCCTGTTATTTGTCAACAAAAGCCAAATTACCGGAGCTATTGCCTGTAAAAGCTTAACTGAACATGCACTTATGTTTGCATTCTTTCTTCTCCATTTTTTGTTCAGTATTTGCCTTTTTCTTTTTGTTAGTAAAGTTGGCAAAAGCCACTGCTGTCAGGCTAGCAATTAATAAAACAGCCACCAACGCTTTTTTCATACACTGAGTTTTAGTTATAAAAGTTACGAAGCTTTTTAATACAGCCACATTATGTTTTGATGAATGGTTAAAATTATCCTGCAAAGATTAAACATCAGTTGTATCTGGCATCAAAACAGCTTTTTTTATTCTTCCACTGGTTTCAGTAGTATTTTTTTATCTATCAGGCTGCTGACCATCAGCTGCCCGTAAGTATGCGCCAGCGTAGTTTTTGAAGTATAGTCGAAAGAGCGGCTGCGGGCTGAATAAATCATCTGGCGGGTAATAAGGTCATAAAAATTATTTTCCCAAACGTACTTTGTTTCTTCTCCAAAATAGCTGGGTGCATAAATTCGTTCGGCAACGGTATTATAATATATGTCGAATCGGCTATAACTGTTATAATTAGAATAGTCAATAATCTTTCCCGGAACATAGAACCGTTCTTTATCCTTATCAACGAGAATTATAGTTAGAATTGCATCAAACCCTTTGCCTTCCATGGCTGTAACGGCACGGGTCGTATCACCTTTTACAAAAGTGCCGGGAGGAAACATTTTGTTGGCTGCAACAGCACGGTAGCCAAGTTCTTTCAGATCATCCGCAATATGGTTTTCCATCAGGTTTTGTAATTCATAGTCATTATCTATTAACATGCCCAATACCAGCACTTTGTTGTACTGTTTTGGCTTAACATTTTTTGCCGTCCATGTTTGGGTGATCTTGGTTGGCTGGCAAGAGAAAAGAAATGCCAGCAGCGGAATGAAGAATAACTTTTTCATTGTTATACTTTGAGGGTATAAAACTATGTCAGTATTAGCTTGAATTGGCTGAGGACAGTCACTTGGAAATAAGAGTTTGGTCAACAGTTTTGTTTTCCCCACTTGTGAATAACTCCCAATCCAGAAGGCAGGGTGGGTTTTGTTATATTTGCCCAACCCCGCCCAATGCCTCCCGATTGGGAGGTTTTTTGTGGGTGGAATAAAACCTCACCCTGTTTAGAATCGGATTTACGGAGTCTCCGATTCCCTCTCCTTGAGGGAGAGGGGGCAACGTTTCCGATAGCAAAGAATGATGTTGGGATGAGGTGTGATGAGTAAAGAACTGAACGATGAAGTGAGATTATTCTTTCCTTTCATTGAAAGAAAAGAGTAACAGAACAAGTTCACAACGAAGATGCCCAAGGAACCGGACGATGACCAAATAAATATCTCTGAAAAACGAAGTGAGACATGGCAAAAGAAAAAGACACGACCGACTTGTTTAATTACGATGAGGACAGTATAAAATCCCTTGACTGGAAGGAACATATCCGTCTGCGGCCGGGTATGTATATTGGTAAACTGGGCGATGGCGCATCACCCGATGATGGTATTTATGTGCTGGTGAAAGAGGTGATGGACAACTGTATTGATGAATACACCATGGGGCATGGTAAAACGGTGGAACTGACTATTGAGGGAAAGACGGTGACGGTGAGAGATTATGGCCGTGGTATTCCGTTGGGTAAAGTGGTGGATGTGGTGAGTAAAATAAATACCGGTGCGAAATACGACAGTAAGGCTTTTCAAAAATCAGTGGGCTTGAATGGTGTGGGAACAAAAGCGGTGAATGCATTGAGTCATCATTTTAAAGTGACAGCGATACGGGAAGGGAAAGAAAAAACGGCCGAGTTTGAAAGAGGCGTTTTAATAAAAGAACATAAAGAAGCAAAAACGACCGAGCAAAACGGTACGATGGTTACATTCATCCCGGATGGAACTATTTTTCTGAATTATAAATTTCTTCCTGAGTTCCTGGAAAATCAAATCTGGAATTATTGTTTTTTGAATGCGGGATTGAAAATTGTTTTTAACGGGAAAAGTTTTCTTAGTAAAAATGGGTTGCTGGATTTATTGCAACGTAAAACCAATGAAGATGAAATCCGTTACCCGATTATTCACCTGAGTGGTGATGATATTGAAATAGCCCTTTCTCACACCAACGAATACGGAGAAGATATTTACAGTTTTGTAAACGGTCAGCATACTACACAAGGTGGTACACACCAGCAGGCTTTCCGTGAAGCGTATGTAAAAACGATAAGGGATTTCTTTAAGAAAGATTATGATGCGTCTGATATACGGACAGGAATTGTAGCGGCGGTGTCAGTAAGAGTAGTGGAGCCGGTTTTTGAAAGCCAGACAAAAACCAAACTGGGTTCTATAAACATAGAACCGGAAGGACAGAGTATGCGGCAGTTTATGATGGATTTTTTAGGTAAAGAATTAGACAATTACCTGCATAAAAATCCAGCAACTGCCGATGCGTTGAAAAAACGTATTGAACAAAGTGAGAGGGAAAGAAAAGAATTATCCGGTATCCGAAAACTGGCGAATGAAAGAGCCAAGAAAGCAAACCTGCATAATAAAAAACTCCGTGACTGCCGTTTTCACCTGAATGATGAAGCACCGGGTAAGGGGAAAGAATTGTTTGTAGCCAAGCAAAAAGAGACGACCATATTTATTACCGAAGGTGACAGTGCCAGTGGTTCTATTACCAAAGCCAGGAATGTGGAGACACAAGCAGTGTTCAGTCTTCGTGGTAAACCATTGAACTGTTTTGGCCTGACGAAGAAAGTGGTGTACGAGAATGAAGAATTCAACTTACTGCAACATGCACTGAACATTGAAGAAGGTTTAGAAGAATTGCGTTTTAATAATGTGGTGATTGCAACTGATGCTGATGTGGATGGTATGCACATCCGTTTATTATTAATGACTTTCTTTTTACAATTTTTCCCCGACCTGGTGAAGCATGAAAAAGTTTATGTGCTGGAAACTCCATTGTTCCGGGTACGGAATAAACAGGAGACTATTTATTGTTTCAGCGAACAGGAGAAACAGGATGCAATGAAGAAATTGGGAACCAAGCCTGAAGTAACACGATTTAAAGGTTTGGGGGAAATAAGCCCGGATGAGTTTGGACAGTTCATCGGCAGCGGAATGAGAAAGCAATTGATGAGAGTGGAAGAGGGAGAACATATTCAGCAACTGCTGGAATATTATATGGGTAAGAATACACCGGATAGACAGGAGTTTATTATTAATAATTTGAAAGTGGAGTTGGATGCTCCGGTTGAAAGCTAATTAAAAGAGTGTTTGAATTTCACGCCGATAGAAAAAGATACTTTGACATTCAGGTTTTGAATGCGGAAAAATATGTGATTCCTTTTATTGAAGAAAAATTTCCGATAAAGCCAGGTATGAGGGTGTTGGAAATTGGTTGCGGAGAAGGAGGAGTTTTAAAGGCATTCATTAATAAAGGATGCGTAGGAGTGGGGGTAGAACTGGATGCACCGAGAATAGTAGATGCGCAAAATTTTTTACCGGAAGATATTGCAGCGGGCAGATTGAAATTTGTTACAAAGGATATTTATAATGTAGATACGGATAAAGATTTTGACGGGCTGTTTGACATTATTGTTTTGAAAGATGTGATAGAACATATACATGATCAGGCCAAGCTGATTGGCTGGATGAAAAACTTTCTGAAGCCCGGCGGGATAGTTTTCTTTGGTTTCCCACCCTGGTATATGCCATTTGGTGGACACCAGCAGATATGCAAGTCAAAAATTTCGAGATTGCCATATATACATTTGTTACCAAGGTTTATATATAGGGCAATACTTAAGAACAGGAAAGAGAATGTGGAGGAGATGATTGAGATAAGGGATACCGGCATTAGTATTGAACGCTTTGAAAAAATTTGTAAAAAGGAAGGGTACATTTTTTTTCATGTACGGCATTATTTACTGAACCCGATTTATGAATGGAAATTTGGCTGGAAACCCAAACGGCAAGGAATAATTATTAAAGCGATTCCTTTTATACGGAATTTTTTCACCACCTGTGTTTATTATATCATTCAACCAACAACAAATAACGATTCAAAATGATACACATAGTTTTTAATGAAAGTGAAGTAGACCTGATGAAGCAGGTGATAGAAATGGATGAAACATTGGCTGGTGATGTACTGCAAATCAAAGATGATTTTGCAGTCGGCCCATTGGCAGGAATTGACACCGAAGAAGGTTGGCAGGCAAGATTGGATTGGTGGCGCATGATATCAGAAGGATCGCCTTATTCAAGCGATTTGGTAGGAAGTTTTGATGACAGAGAAACAGTAAAACAACTGAAGGAAAAGTTAGATGCAAACCCGGAAGAGGAATTATGGATATGGATGGCCCAGAATCAACATGACGTAACGGGATATTTCTGGTTGATGCCACAGTTCAGGGAATACCAGGGAAGGGTGATGGTGTTGTATTTGAATAATCTTCCGTTCATTAATGATAAAGGCCAGATATTTTATCCATCATGGTTACATGAAATACAGCCAAAGGAATTTATTAAAGCTAAAAAACTATCAAGACCCATTACTTTAAGTGAGTTTGAAATAGACCCGGATGAATGGAGAAAGATAGCAGAGGAAAATGCTGTTGTAAGAATATTAGAAGGCGGAAAGAAGATTGCGGGTAAAGAAGAAAGTTTTTATGATAGCGAAATTTTAAAGAATGTAACGGGTGAATGGCAAAAAGCTACAAGGGTTTTGAGTAATACTTTACACCGGATGAAAATAAAAACAGGCGATATTTTTATAATGTGGCGGATGAAAGATTTAATCAGCCTTGGTAAAATAGAAGTAACAGGTGATGTAAGTAAAGGCTGGAAGGATTTTGATGTGAAACTGGCGGGTGGAAAACCAGCAGAGGTGGTATCTCAGGAAGATTTTATAGAAGGATAATTCATGTAAGAGTAACATGTCGCCCCGCTGGGGCTTGAATGTACTTTATTGTTATTTTTCTACTGACATATCACCCCTCCGGGGCTGAATTACAAATATTAAAGACATTACTTTGGATTTCGTGGTTGTGATTTATGATGTAAGGGGCGTAGAAATTAGAAAGAGGAATATTAAATTTAAGGTTGAGCCCTATCGGGGCGACATATTAGTAGAATAAAGGAAAATATAATTTAAGGACAAAGCCCCAGTGGGGCGACATGTTAAACGAAACGAATGCCAAACACATATTCACAGTTATATGTTCAGGTTGTATTTGCTGTAAAAAGTCGGGAATGTTTTATTAAAGAATCGTTTCGGGAGGAGTTACAAAAATATATCGCAGGTATTATCGAGAGTAAAAACCAAAAATTGTTTGCTATTTATTGTATGCCTGATCATGTTCATATCTTGGTGAGTATGAAACCGGCTATAGCGGTTTCAGATTTAGTAAGGGATATAAAAGCAAATTCTTCTTCTTTTATAAAAGAAAAGAAATGGGTAAATAGCCTGTTTAGCTGGCAGGAAGGGTTCGGGGCATTTACATATCATAAGTCACAGGCATTGAATATTGTGGATTATATTTTGGGTCAACCAGAACATCATAGAAAAAAGACATTCAGAGAAGAATACATTGATTTCTTAAATGAATATCAAATTGAGTTTAACGAAAAATATTTATTTGAATTTTACGACTAATAATAATGAGTGCAGCAAAGAATAAAATATCAGATGTAGGAGCAAACGATAACGGTTTACATGGCCAGTACAAGACATGGTTTTTGGACTATGCCTCTTATGTAATATTGGAAAGAGCCGTACCGGCCATTGAAGATGGATTGAAGCCAGTACAACGCCGCATCCTTCATGCGATGAAGGAAATGGATGATGGCCGTTATAATAAAGTAGCGAACATTATCGGGCAGGCCATGCAATATCATCCGCATGGCGATGCAAGTATTGGTGATGCATTGGTGAATATGGGACAGAAGGATTTGCTTATAGATACACAGGGTAATTGGGGTGATGTAAGAACCGGTGATGATGCTGCCGCAGCCCGTTATATTGAAGCAAGACCCAGCAAGTTTGCATTGGAAGTAGCTTTCAATGCAAAGACAACTGAATGGCAACTGAGTTATGATGGTAGAAAGAATGAACCGGTTACATTACCCATGAAGTTTCCACTGTTGCTGGCGCAAGGTGCTGATGGTATTGCAGTGGGTCTTTCTACAAAAATTCTTCCGCATAATTTTTGTGAAATTATTGAGGCAGCTATAAAACATTTAAGGGGGAAAAGATTTGAATTGAATCCTGATTTCCTTACCGGCGGTATGATAGATGTGGCTGATTACAACCAGGGAAAACGAGGTGGTAAAGTAAAAGTAAGGGCACATATAGAAGAAGTGGATAAGAAAACACTGGCGATAAAAAGTGTGCCATATGGCGTTACCACTACTCAATTGATGGAGTCTATTGTAAAAGCCAATGACCAGGGAAAAATAAAAATTAAAAAAGTAACAGATAACACAGCCGCTGAAGTCGAGATACAAGTTGATTTGGCTCCCGGTATTTCTCCTGACATTACGATTGATGCGTTATACAAATTCACCGATTGTGAAATTTCTATTTCTCCTAATGCCTGTGTGATTGTAGGGCATAAACCTGAATTTCTTGGTGTGCAGGAACTATTGAAACTATCAGTTGACAAAACCAAAGACCTGTTGGAGCAAGAGTTAAAGATTAAACTGAATGAACTTCAGGAAAAATGGCATTATACATCCTTGGAGAAAATATTCTTTGAAGAAAAGATATACAAGGAACTGGAGAAGAAACATGAAACTTGGGATAAAGTGCTGGAAGGAATTGATAAAGCTTTTGTTCCTTTCAAAAAACAATTGAAAAGAGACATTACAAGAGAGGATATTGTTAAGTTGACAGAAAAACCAGTTCGCCGTATTTATAAATTAGATATTG
>JANMFO010000034.1:0-8328 GCA_031374245.1 Chitinophagaceae bacterium
TGGTAATTCAGGAACATTGACATTGAGTGGACATACAGGTTCTATTCTTCGTTGGGAATCTTCGGTTGATAATTTTGCAACGATTACAACGATTGCCAATACAACTACTACACAGAGCTTTTCGAATCTTACGGTAACAACGAAGTACCGGGCGGTGGTACAAAACGGTACTTGCACCGCTGCTAATTCAACCGCAGCGACAATAACAGTAACAAAAGGAACAACACCGGGTGCTGTTACAGCAGACGCAGCAGTTTGTTCAGGAAATAATTCAGGAACATTAACACTAAGCGGACACACCGGCAGCATCCTCCGCTGGGAATCTTCTATTGATAATTTTGTAACGATTATTACAATTGCAAATACGACAACAACGCAGAATTATTCCAATCTTACACAAACAACTAAATACCGTGCAGTGGTGCAAAATGGTACCTGCACCGCTGCTAATTCAACCACAGCGACAATAACAGTAACAAACGGAACAACACCGGGTGCTGTTACAACGGATGCAACAGTTTGTTCAGGTGGTAATTCAGGAACATTGACATTGAGTGGACATACAGGTTCTATTCTTCGCTGGGAATCCTCTGTTGATAATTTTACAACGATTATTACGATTGCCAATACAACTACCACTCAGAATTATTCTAACCTTACTGTAATAACAAAGTACCGTGCAGTGGTTCAGAATGGTACTTGCACTGCAGCCAACTCAACAGCAGCAACTATTACTGTAACAAATGGAGGAACACCGGGTCAGTTCTATGTGGCTCCGAATCCAAACTATGGTCAGTTCTGGATTAGATATTACAATCAGGTGAATGAGCAACTGACACTGACTGTTTATGACTTAAAAGGAAGTAAAGTGTATCAGCAAAAACTGTTATCAAGCCTGCCATGTTCAGGAACAAGAGTGGATATAGACCTTCGTCATGTACAAGCAGGCATGTACCTGGCAGAGCTTCGGGGAGCAGATGGCCGCAGGTTAGGCGTAAAGCGAATCATAGTATTTCATCGCTGATAGCAGCATGTGATACGGTGGGAAGGAATTATCAGGGATTTGAATTTATTTATACCCCGTCCATATTCTTGTATCCTGGTCAAAGGCCCAATAGATTCCGTTGGCATAACTGAAATTGAAAGCCGGCCAGGTGGGAAGGTCATCAGGAAGCTTTAATTTCTGTGTCAGCAAACCCGTTTTCCGGTTATACAACTCCACTTGTTTCTCCATTACATTCAATATGCCAAACTCGGCTTTTGGGATGCCGGTGTAGATCAAAACATTGTAGCTGTAATCTTTACTCAGGGTTTCACCATCATCTCATTACTGAAAGCAGTCTGTGATACAGTGGGCCGAAGTTATTGATATTAAAGTTTTATGCAACAGGCTGGTTCAGCACCTTCCAGAGTAAGTCTTTCAATTCTGTCAAACCTTTATTGGTTACCGATGATATAAAAAGATGTGGAATATCTGCCGGCAATTCTTTTTCAATCGCGGCTTTCAACTCGTCGTCCAGCATATCACTTTTACTGATGGCAATCACAAACTGTTTATTCAAAAGTTCCGGGTTGAATTTCTCCAGTTCATTTACCAGAATGTCAAATTCTTTTTTATGATTATCGCTGTCTGCCGGAATTAAAAACAGCAACACCGAATTTCTTTCAATATGTCTTAAGAAACGATGGCCCAAACCCTTTCCTTCTGAGGCACCTTCAATAATTCCCGGCAGGTCGGCAATACAAAAACTTTTCCCATCCCTGTATTCTACCATGCCCAGGTTGGGAGTGATGGTGGTAAATGCGTAATTAGCAATTTTGGGTTTAGCTGCTGTAATAACAGAAAGTAATGTTGATTTACCTGCATTGGGGAACCCAACGAGCCCAACATCGGCAAGTACTTTCAATTCCAGTACTTTCCATCCTTCTAAACCGGGTAGTCCGGGTTGTGAATATTCCGGTGCACGGTTAGTTGGTGTTGCAAAATGGCCATTTCCTAATCCACCCTTGCCTCCGGGTATCCAAACAAACTCTTGTCCATCTTCTAATATTTCTACTTCCTGTTTCCCGGTTTCTTCATCTCTTGCAATGGTGCCAAGGGGCACTTCAATAATGATGTCTTTACCGGATTTGCCACTGCTATTACTATCACTGCCGTTTTCACCGTTCTCTGCTAATACATTTTTATAATAACGCAGGTGCAGCAGTGTCCACAGGTTGCTGTTCCCTTTTAATATAATATGTGCACCCCGTCCGCCATCACCACCATCGGGGCCACCCATGGCTGTGAACTTGTCACGCAAAAAATGTGTACAGCCTGCACCACCATGGCCACTACGGCAGAAAATCCGAATCTGGTCAACAAAATTACTTTTCTCCAAAACTGTGTTTTTATAAATGTTCTGCAAATATACCCTATCATTCACCAATGCCGATTTAATGAAGAATATAAATTGATACTGGAATCAGTATTGAAATAAAAAATGTCCCGTTTGAAGCGGAACATTTTTTTAATAAATAAGAAAGTAACTTTTATTGAAGAACGATTTTTGTACTGAATACTGCTTTGCTGTTAGCATCTGTTACCTGTATTAAATAAACACCTCTTGATACAGCAGGGTTAAGTTTTATGCCTTGTGTCTGATTATCGCCATTAATGCTAACGCTGCGTTGCGATATCTGCCGGCCCATTACATCTGTTATTTGAATGGAATAATTACCTGCATCTATTTGATTGAACTGAATAGTAAACTGGTTATTAGTTACTGGATTGGGGTAGATGCTCACCTTATTGTCGTTAATAACGGCAGGTGTATTTTTTAAAATAACATCTGTAGTAATTGCAGAAGGTCTGTTGCCGGATGAAAGTAAATTGCTGTTGGCCAGGTCAGAACTTTGCCATACCGTGCCAGCTATTTTATAAGGAGTGGCAATAAGTGTTTTATGATCAAGGGCGAAGTAAGATGCTGATTGTACCGCAGAGCTAACTATCACCTGGTTATCATCATTAACAGCGGCACCATTAACAGTAAAGCCGTTTGGCAAACCAGTAATAACTCCCAGGTGGATGGCCACCTTTGACTCAATATTTACCTTAAACACATTATTGCGGGCAGAAAAAACATACAGGTTGCCATCATCATCTGCAATCATATCACCACCATAGCTGCTGCAGGAATTATGAATAGATATACTTTTATTATCCTGATCATCTACCACGGAACCTAAATCTGTTATCTCCATTTTTCTTCCGGTGCTGAAACGGATAAGCTGAGTGGCATCATTAGTCATCGCATAGCCATTACCATCAGATGCAATCACCATACGGGTAACAATATTTCCCTGATCAGGTGATTTTTGTGGTTTGCCCGTAAATGAACGATCGGTTACATAAAACACTTTCATTGTTTTTAAATCCAGGTAACGTAACTGATCAACCAGCATAGGCGTATAGTAAAGGCGGTTGTTCTTTTTGTCGTAAGCCATAGCAGCAACACCAGTAGCAAAAGCAGCATTAACTGTATTACCGTACTGCGCATCTTTCAATGGTGTTGTTAGCTGTTTTTTGGTGGCGGCATCATAAGCCAGAAATGAAGCATCATTACCACTCAGCAACACATCACTGTATACACCTGTTTGCAGGTTCAGTTTTCTTAAGAAACTCCAGTTGCCGCCTTGCTGATTTACATCTGTTACAGAATAAACAAAACGATCAGTTTGCTGACCCGATGCGATTGTAGTTAAAAAAATAGTTCCCAGTAAAATAGGAGCGTTAAGTAAATTTTTTTTCATAAACCAGTTTTTTTGAATTTACAATTGGATATTGCCCTGCATATTTTATATAGAAAGAGCATGTTTAAATTACAACTATTCTCTGGTTGAGGGAATAAATTTTTATGAATGGCGGAAATTACAGGGTATTGTGTAAACAACCTTTGGCAGGTAAATAAAAAAACCCCTCCACATTAGCCAGAGGGGCCAAGGTATAAAACCCTGAGCATGTAACTTTTAGTACCTGACGATCTATCGAATAATTTTCTTCTCTTCAATAAACACTTCCACAATGCACAGGATTATTTTACCTGGAAAAAGGGGGGGTGGCCTTAAGACCATCTCCGTACTTATTTTAAAACCACTAATGAGCAATGGTGAATTTGGTAACATTTACCGCATTGCCATCATTCATCTGCAACATATACATACCTGGTTGCAAACGATCCAGATTGGTGATAGCAATACTGTTGATTCCTTCAGTAACATTGTTTTGCTGTTTTAATACCACTCTGCCAGCCATATCCACTACTTTAAATTCAATAGCACTGCTGGCCTTAGTTTCAAACCTTACAGTTGCCATGCCGCCAGTTACCATCGGATTTGGACTAATACTTATTCCCACTATTGATTTTTGATCTTTACGGATTACAATTATACTGCTGTATTTAAATGTTCCATCAGCGTCCACCATTTTAAGCCGGTAGAAAAAGACATTACCACTGGCAATACTTAGGTCGTCCATATGCTGATAATTTTCTCTGGCAGCAGTATTATTCTGTAAAGAAGTTTTTGCAGCAATACTGCTAAAGTTTGTTCCATTCGCACTGCGTTCTATTTCGTAATGATCAAAACTGATTTGGTTTTCTGCCGACCAATTAAGTAAAGCGGAGTTATTTTTATAAGCACCGTTAAAACTAATTAGTGTTACTGGTAATGTTGTCCGTTGTGGGAAAGTAAAGCAACCAAATCTTGATCCGTACTGACGTGTTGGCTGGGAATTAAAACTGGTACCATTATAATTATAATCGTATCCCATACGAACTGTAATTTGTGTTTGCGGAGTGGCAAAACTGGCTGCTGCTGTTACTTGGGAACATCTTGATACACCTGTACGTTCATAAACAGAGCCAGCAAATCCTTTCCAGTTAACACCATCTGTATAATTATATGCAGTCAGTTCAGTCGAGATATCGGCATTAATTACCGGGGCGGCGGTATTTATTACAACACCTGTTTCCCTAAACCATCCACCTGTGCCAACAGTAGAACCATCAATATCATAATGGATATAATTCAACCCTGTTAAGCCACCAAAGGGAGGTACGGTTGTAAAATCAGCAGGATATTGCTGACCAGCTGTTCCATTTTCAAGATAAAACTTTATGGTAAACTGAACATACCCACGTTGATCTGTAGTGGTAAGGTTGCTGGAAGACGTTATTCTGGGAGCAAAGAAACTGCTGATACTGTTACCTGCCTGATCCGTTGCGCCATCATCATCAATATTGAAATTAGAGCCAGACATTGATACATTAGAAGTCGCATCAATTGTTATAGTAGCATTAATCTGCTGACCTGATACTGTAGTTACATTGTAAAAACTATAAACAGCACCTACGGAGTTAGCGCTACCAGAACGGAGTGTTGCTCCTGTAAAACTAGTTACAACGGTGGAACCACCAGAACAGTTTTCAGAATTTGGTGGTGTGCAGTTGCTGGAATTTCCTGAAAGCGGAGCACCAGGTTGTGTTGGTTGTGCAAGGGCGTTAAATGAAAAAATTAACGCAATTAAAAGTAAATTAAACGTTTTCATGCTCAAGGGTTTATGTTTAAAAAAATATCCGGAACCTATATGGTTTTAGCGGATTGGATTAAACCTTTGGCTTTATGAAGGATTGGACCAATTATAGGTCAATATAAAATTGAAATACTTATGGGGTTTTACAGAAGAAAGGGTGGATGCGTAGTTAACGCTGATTAATGAGAGGTCTTTGTAATAGGTACAGATTTCTTAGTAGGGATAACAAAACTATAAAATGAAATCAGTTCTTGCAAGCGATCTGTAGTATTTTTTTATTTACAAAATAGTAAACTTACGATGCAGGTTATTATAAAGCCTGATTTTGAAATTTTTACAGTGAATTATTTTTCCGCTCATTCCAGTTAGCATATAATATTTCCTGTTTTACTTTGTCTGAAGAGAGTTCTCTTAATGGTTCGCAAGGCTTAAGGTTGTTAAAGCATTCGGCGGGTAGTGCCTGGTAAAGTTTTGTGCCTTCAGTTTTCCAATTTATCATTTCATCACTGACTTCTTTGATAATTTTTGCGGGATTACCAACAACTACACTTCTGGCAGGAATTATTTCTCCTTCTTTAATAAATGATAAAGCACCAACAATACATTCATCACCCAGTTGCACATTATCCATGATAACGGCATTCATGCCTACCAGGCAATTTTTTCCAATAGTTGCACCATGTATAATGGCACCGTGACCAATATGTGCTCCTTCTTTTAATAAAACGGTTACTCCCGGAAACATATGAATGGTGCAATTCTCCTGCACATTACAGCCATCTTCAATAATAATTTGACCCCAATCGCCCCGCAGTGCTGCGCCGGGACCGATGTAACAAGCTGCGCCTATGATTACATTACCTGTAACAACTGCCTGCGGATGAACGAAGGATGATTGATGAACAACAGGTTTTATGCCTTTGAATTCGTAAAACATACCCCTATCTCCTAAAGGGGAATTTTAAATAAGATTTTTATCTGTTCTATAGCAAAGTCCTTTGAACTGTGCTATTAAATGATCCTTCTGGTTCGTTATATTAATATGATACAACCCTGTTGACTTCCCATTGTGTAATTCTTTTGCTTCTGCCGTTAACACATCGTCTACATGAACAGGCTTGATGAAATTGATAGAAGTGTCCAATGCAACAGACAGGACATTCCGGTTGTTGCAGGCAAATGCGAAAGCACTATCGGCTAAGGAGAATGTAATGCCACCGTGAATAATGCCAAACCCGTTTATCATCTCTTTCCGGATTATCATTTTTATTTTACTGTAACCTTCTTTTACCTCCAAAACCTCAATGCCAAGCCATTGACTGAAAAGATCATGTTCCATCATATGATTGACTACCTTACTGGCTAACTGGTCTTTATCATTGCTCATTGAATATTGAGTATTGGTTATTGAATATTTATTGCCCTATAAATTTCGGTTGTCTCTTCTCCAAAAACGATTGCACCCCTTCTTTAAAATCTGCTGTTTCTGCAGCCCGTTGCTGAAAAATATCTTCGTCCTGTAACTGGTCTTCCCAGTGATTAATAAAAGAATGATTTAATACCTGTTTGGTATATGCCAATCCTTTGGTAGGCATTGCGGCTAATGTAGCAGCAATCTTTAATGCTTCATCTGAAAATATTTCATCCGGAAAAACTTTGTATAACATTCCCATTTTTTCTGCATCAATGGCAGACACTTTATCTCCAAGCATCATCAATGCGGATGCTTTTTGCCAGCCAATTAATCTTGGTAAAGTAAACGTGCCGCCACTGTCTGGTATTAAACCTATTTTACTAAAGGCTTGTATAAAGGAAGATGATTGTTTGGCTACAACAATGTCACAACACAAAGCAATATTAGCTCCTGCACCCGCTGCAACGCCGTTTACAGCAGCTACAACGGGCTTTTCTAATTTTCTTATTCTTATAACAATGGGATTGTAATGTTCTCCCAATATCCGTTGCATACCCGGCCCGTTGGGGTCGGCTACTTCTGCCAAATCCTGGCCTGCACTAAAACCTTTTCCGGCTCCGGTAATATATACACAGCGAACGGTTTTGTCTTTGCACTTGTCCAATGCGTCTTGCATCAGCAATGCCATTTCACGGGTAAAAGAATTGAGTTTATCGGGTCGGTTCAATGTAATGAAACCGATGGAATCTTTTATTTCAAAAAGGATGGAAGACATGAAATGTAAGTTTTGATAACGAAGATAATTATTCTGAAAGCCTAATGGCATTTGAAATAATCGAAGGGCTCTTTACAATCATTACATTGATACAATGCCTTGCAGGCTGTACTGCCAAACTCGCTGACTACTCTTGTGTTTTGTGAATGACACAATGGACACTCAACACCATCTTTGGGAATAGAAAACCTTTTATCTGGTGGGGCAATACCGTATTTCTGTAATTTTCTTTTTCCTTCTTCACTCATCCAGTCAGTGGTCCATGCAGGACTGATGGCTTGTGTTATTCTTATTTTTTTGAAACCCAGCGTAGTTAATTCAACCCGGATGGCGGTTGCAATCATGTCCATAGCAGGACATCCGGTATAAGTGGAAGAAATGATGACCTCAAGTTCATCATCATTCATTTTTATATCCCTGACAATACCTAGGTCAATGATGCTTAATACAGGAACTTCCGGGTCTTTTATTTCTTCCAGGTAGGCATATAAAACTTTCTTATCAATCGTTGAAGGCATCATGTTTTTTGCCCCTTTCGGGAATTTTAGGAAGCTACCATTCGCAGCC
>JANMFO010000039.1:0-11907 GCA_031374245.1 Chitinophagaceae bacterium
ATAAGAGGAAGTGACCCCAATGCTGCCATGTACTGGCTGGCAAGAATGATAGAAGGCGGTGAAGATGTAAAATTTATTGCCAGAAGATTAGTGATACTGGCCAGCGAAGATATTGGCAATGCAAACCCAACTGCACTGGTAATAGCCAATGCTTCGTTTGATGCGGTCAATAAAATTGGCTATCCGGAAGCAAGTATTATTCTCTCGCAATGTGTTACGTATTTAGCATCATCCCCAAAAAGCAATGCTGCGGTAGTGGCTATCGGCGAAGCTTTATCGGCTGTTAAGAAATATGGCGACTTGCCTGTTCCATTACACATCCGCAATGCACCCACCAAGCTGATGAAAAATATGGATTATGGAAAAGGCTATGAGTATTCGCATAGCTATGACAATAATTTTTCGGCACAGGAATATTTGCCGAAAGAAATTGCCGGTACAAAGTTTTATGAACCTGGTAAAAATGCAAGAGAAGAAGAGTTAAGGAAATTTCTAAAAAAATTGTGGGGTGACAAATACAATTATTAATTTTTTTAATAAATATGATATGGCAATAGACTGGAGCTTAAAAAAATTTGACGACTTAACACCGCTAGAGTTATATAAAATAATACAATTAAGAAATGAAGTATTTGTAGTAGAACAAAATTGTCCTTACCAGGATGCAGATAATAAAGACCTTTCCTCTTATCATTTTATGGGGTGGAGTAATGATAAACTCTTAGCTTATACAAGAATACTGCCCCCAGGACTATCGTATAAAGAAACTTCAATTGGAAGAGTGGTAAATTCTCCTGCTGCAAGAGGCAGTGGTATTGGCAGAGAATTAATGATGCAGTCTATTGAACAGGTAAAAAAACTTTTTGGAGAAGGCCCCATCAAAATAGGTGCTCAATTGTACTTACAGAAATTTTATACTTCAATCGGCTTTCAGCAAACAAGCGATGTATACCTTGAAGACAACATAGAACATATTGAAATGGTAAGATTATAAATTCGGTTTCGTAAAATCACTAAGTATAACAACTTTTGTTTCCTGAATAATTTAAAAAATCGGCTCATTCGTTATCAGTTTACTTTTTTCTTTTTCTACTTTAGTCCTGAAATCCAATAGTAGAAAAACCAGAAATCTGATACCAATGAGAACACATGTACCCACAGTACGGCTTTCCGTGCTTATTTGCCTGTTCACCTTTTTTTCTTTAAAAGCACACTCACAATCCATCAGCACCGGCAATGGAAAGTTTGAAATAGGTCTCGGACTTGGTCCGATGTTTTTCCTCGGCGACTTAGGAGGTAGCGAAGGAAAAGGAAAAACTTTTATTAAAGACCTTGATGTCCCCCTTACCAAACTTAACAAAGGCTTATTCCTGAATTATTATCCAACGGAATGGCTCGGCTTTCGTTTAGCAGCCAATTTGGGAATGGTGGAAGGAGATGATAAGGAAGCTCCTAATAAGGGTGGTGCAGAACGGTTTCGTCTGCAGAGAAATCTGAACTTCCGTTCAAAAATCAGTGAAGCGTATCTAGCAGCAGAGATTTATCCTACTGTCTTTTTAGAACAATATGATGGATTAGCCGGCAAGTTCAGACCGTATGGTTTGGCCGGAGTTGGTATTTACCATTTTAATCCAGAAGCAAAAGACAATAATGGCACCTGGGTAAAAACAGCACCTCTTAGATTGGAAGGCCAGGGTATGGCGGAGTATCCAAACATAAAGCCCTACAAGCTGACACAAATGAATTTACTGATGGGATTTGGTATGAAATATTATATAAGTGAAAATAAATACATTGGAATTGAAGTATTACACCGCAAATTATTTACAGATTATATAGATGATGTTAGCAGTAAAAAATATATTGACCCGATTTATTATGACAAATACCTTTCCCCGGCTGATGCGCTAGTTGCAAGACGGCTGGCATACAGGGGTACTGTTTCATATCCCCAAACCCGTCCCTATTACAGGGTGGCGCAACGTGGCGATCCTACTGAGAACGATGCTTTTTTCTCTACCCTTTTGAGATTTGGATGGAGATTAAATAATAACAGTTCCATGAGGCAGTTGAAATGTCCTGTATTTTATTAAATAAAAGAAGATAAAAAACAACTAAAATCCCGAGCATGATGAAATCAAAATCTTTTCTTCGACCTGTTAAAACAATTGCTTCAATAGGTATGGGTATTGGCTTACTCGTAACACCCCCTGTTTTTGCATCTGGAAAACCATTTAAGTTTTTTACAGCTTTTAATGCAGGTAAAGGACAAGATGATATAGCAAACACTAACAAAAAGAAAAAAAAATCTGTAAAATTATATCTTGATGCGCCAAAAAAGAAAGTATATGTGAAAGCGAATGAAAATAAAGGAAAAGAGATTGACTTTTTTGTATTTGACCTGGAAGGGACACTGGTTCATAATCACAAAATGAAAATGAAAGATCATCATCGGGTTACCAATCTTTCAAAGGGCATTTATGTGTACCGGGTATTTTGTGGTGACGAAGAAACTGCCACAGGCCAGTTTGAAATAAAATGATTCATGCCGGTGTAGCAGCCCGTTGGACCAACGAAGTTGGGAATTACGGATGTACAATCGGTATAAAGTTCTTTTAGTTGTATTAAACGAAGTTCCGTAAGCAAAAGGCAGAGGGCTTAATAAAATCTGATACCCTGGTTGATGAAACCTAATCCGTTCTCTATTGGTACCCTCTTATTTGTATAAATTTTATTAAATACTCTTTGCCCCGCTTATGGGCATTTTCAATTCCGAGCTCTTTTAATTGTCATAACTAAGAAACCCGTACAGGCAGGGAAATTGTTCTAATCCGGTATCCGGGTGAAAAACTATACCCCCTTAGTACTGTAAATTTTTTCAATCACTTCCTGCCTTTACTTACGGGTTTTAATTCCCATTTCCTTTCAGTCTCCTGCTCAATCTAAACGGTTGTTACTAACCCGTTTAAAAAAAATCTCGTCTTGTTGTACTGTTTTTCAAAAACTGTCATATATTAGTTAAACAATATTTTAAAAATGGAGTCCTGAACCTTCTAAAGCCAGGGGCGAATACCGAAAAGCCTTACGAGTAGGTACAACCAAAATCAACCAACTTATTATGGAAAATTTAGGCCTTCACAAACAAAAACTTTATTCATTAATTCTTGCAGCTATTGGAATTGTTTCTTGCCTTTTGCCGTGGTGGCATGTCTCATTTGGTGGGTTTGGCGGCTATGGTGGGGTTTCTATTAACGGGCTTCACAAATTAGGAATAGTTACTTTCATTGCGTTTATTGGAGCTGGTGCTTTACCTTTTGTAATGGGAGATAAATCAAAGCCCTATGCAGGTCAGGAAAAAACAATCTCAACTGCATGTTTCGGCGGTGCCGCCGCATTTGCTTTAATAACCTTATTAGCTAACATGAAATATCTTTCCTACGGAATATTCATTGCAATTGCTGTAGGTGTAATCGGGCTATTATTAATGCTTGGAAAAATATCAGTGCCAAAAAGCATTGATGATAAAGTAAAATAAAAACACTCTTAATAAATATAAAGCCCCTCATTATGAGGGGCTTTATATTTTAAGCTATTGAATTACAATAAAAGTTTCTATAACTCCATCTTCAGAAACTTTCCAGTATGACTCTCTTTGTTCTTTATCAATTCTTCAGGCGTTCCTTCAAATAAAATTCTACCGCCGCCATCACCACCTTCGGGGCCAATGTCAATAATATGGTCAGCCACTTTTATTACATCCATATTATGTTCTATCACTAATACAGTATTGCCCCTGTCAACCAGTTTAGTCAGTACTTCCAGCAAATGCTGGATATCCTCAAAATGCAAACCCGTTGTCGGTTCATCCAGGATATAAAATGTTTTACCGGTATCCCTTTTAGAAAGCTCAGTTGAAAGCTTTACCCGTTGTGCTTCTCCCCCACTCAACGTTACGGCTGATTGTCCGAGAGTGATATAACCCAAGCCCACTTCTTCCAGCACTTTTATTTTACGATAGATATAAGGAACGTTCTGAAAAAACTCTACCGCTTCCTCTACCGTCATTTCCAAAACATCTGAGATAGATTTTCCTTTGTAGCGGATCTCTAAAGTTTCCCTGTTATATCTTTTCCCATTACATTTTTCACAATGCACATACACATCTGGCAGAAAATTCATTTCGATTACCCGCATACCACCTCCTTCACATACTTCGCAGCGGCCACTTTTTACATTAAAAGAAAAACGACCTGCCGTGTAACCCCGGATTTTTGCTTCAGGTATAGAAGCAAATAATGTTCTTATCTCGGTAAAAAAACCGCAATAAGTAGCCGGGTTACTTCTTGGTGTTCTGCCAATGGGTGATTGGTCTATCTCAATTACTTTATCAATATGCTCCAGGCCTTTTACCGATCTGTATTCCAGCGGCATCATCTTGGAACCATAAGCATGTTTGGAAAGAATGGGATACAGTGTTTCATTTATCAATGTTGATTTACCACTACCACTTACACCCGTTACACAAATAAATTTCCCCAACGGAAATTTGGCTTCCACATTCTGCAGGTTGTTTCCTTTTGCCCCTTTTAATTCTAAAAACTTTCCACTTCCCTTTCTTCTTTCTGTTGGTACTGCTATTTTATGGTGCCCATTCAGGTAGCCGGAAGTCAACGTATCTAATTTCAATAATTGCGTTGGGTTGCCTTGTGCTACAATTCTTCCTCCATGAAACCCAGCTTTCGGGCCAATGTCAATCAAATGGTCGGCTGCCAGCATAATATCTTTATCATGCTCCACCACCAGCACACTATTTCCAATGTCCCGTAGGTTTTTTAATGCACCAATTAATTGCTGATTATCCCGCTGATGCAAACCAATAGAAGGTTCATCCAAAATATAAGTAATGCCCTGCAACTGTGAACCGATTTGTGTGGCTAATCGTATACGTTGCGATTCGCCACCACTCAATGATTTGGATGGGCGGTATAAAGTAAGATAAGTCAACCCCACATCTAACAGAAACTGTAACCGTTCCCTTATTTCCTTCAATACATCTTTGGCAATTGTCTTTTGTTTGTTATCCAGCATCAGCTCAATGCCATCAAACCAGGCGGCAAGGTTATCCAGGTTCATATTGCTTAGCTCTGCAATATTTCTTCCGTTTACTTTAAACCAAAGGCTTTCTTTTTTCAATCTTGCACCGTTACAACTCGTACAAGCTTTCAATGTCATAAATTTTTGCACCCATTCCCGCAAGGCTTCTGTACTGTTCGAAGAGGCAAACCATCTTTTCAGCATGGGAATGATTCCTTCATAGCTGCCCGTGTATTCATGTGGCACCGTTTCATCATCCACATCTACTTCTAATGATGGGTTGATATTTTTATCACCATACAATAATAAATCTAGCTGTGCCTTTGGCAATTCGTTTACCGGCTTGTCTAATTTTATTTTATGCTGTTTTGCAAATGCAGCCACTTGCTGAAATACACTGGCATTTCTTTCTTCGCCCAATGGTGCGATACCACCTTCCTTCACACTTTTTGAAGAATCAGCAAGCACTTCGTCCATATCAATAGTGTACACATTTCCCAATCCTTTGCAAACAGGACAGGCGCCATAAGGCGAGTTGAATGAAAAAGCATTAGGTGAAGGTTCTTCGTAACTGATACTCGTATCCTCACACATCAGCAATTTTGAATACTGTACAAACTTTGAATCATCAACCAATAAGAACATCAAATCTTTGCCAAGCTTTAATGTTGATTGCACACTCTGGCTCAGCCTTGCTTTTAAATCATCCGTTACCTGTAGCCTGTCCACCACCAATTCTATATCATGAATCACATACCGGTCTACCTGCATTTTTGGGGTAATGTCTTTTACTTCACCATCCACCCTCACTTTTAAAAATCCTTTTTTTCTTACGTCTTCAAACAATTCCCGGTAATGTCCTTTGCGGCCACGAATTAAAGGAGCCAGCAAAGCAATTTTTTTCCCTTTATACTTTTTGAAAATATTTTCTACAATTTCCTCTTCGCTCCATTTCACCATTTTCTTCCCGGTATTGTAAGAGTAAGCTTCGCCGATTCTGGCAAATAACAAACGGAGGAAGTCATATATTTCAGTAACCGTACCGACTGTTGAACGGGGGTTTTTATTGGTTGTTTTTTGTTCAATGGAGATAACTGGTGATAGACCGGTTATTTTATCTACATCCGGCCGTTCCATATCGCCAATAAACTGGCGGGCATAAGCACCAAAGGTTTCCATATACCGCCGCTGCCCTTCAGCATAAATAGTATCAAAGGCAAGAGAAGATTTTCCGCTGCCGCTGATACCGGTAATAACAACCAGCTTGTTTTTGGGAATAGAAATATCAATATTCTTCAGGTTGTGCACCCTTGCACCAAATACTTCTATCGATTCGTTGTCAGAAATGGGTATATCTGTTCCGTTATTATTGCTCTTTGCCATACGATGGTGAACGAAGATACTGATTCGCCTCTTTTGAAAAATTACAGTTTAAACGTCCGGAATAAGAACAAGACAAGGCTGAAATTGTTGCTGTTTTCTGTTTTACAATTTTAACAGCGATAGTTTTCTGAGCAGAAACTTATTCAAGTTATCCACAAAAAAAAATTCTGGCACAATATTTTGAAGGGTAGGCCGAAGTACCAATTAAATCATTAAAAAAATATTTCTTATGAAAAAAATCATTGTGATAATGAGTGTCATTGTATTGTCTGTACTGACACTATCTGTAAATGCACAAGCCGACACCGTAAAACCAGTTCAGGTTGATACAACAAAAGGCTGGGATGCAAAAAATAATCCTACCGTAGGTGTGATAACAGATAAATACAAGGATAAGTATATAACTTCCAAACCTGCACCAACAACAGCAGATATTTTCCCGGCACTTGGCAAGTATGAGTCTGCAACCAATGCTGATGCAGCTTCGGTTACCATCAGTCTTGATGCAGAAAACAAAGGCCTGGTATGGATTGAAGGTCTTCCACAAGGAAAAGTAAAAGCGATGCTGAGAAAATCTCCCGCTACTTACAAAATACCAGCTCAAAAAACGGAAGATGGTAAAGACGTACCAGAAGGAACCGCTCTTTTTGATAAAGAAACGAATACCCTCAGTATTATCATTGGTAAAAATTATAATGCGGCTGAACCAACATCGGTATTTGCACCTGAGCCTGTTGAAGAAACAGTAGCAGTAAGCAAAACAACAAAAACAAAGAAAACAGTTGCTCCTCCAAAACCGTGGATATACACCGGCACAAAAGTGGAAAAGGCTGTCGCAATAAACTAATAATCTACAGGATGGTTTGGTTTCAGGAACGAAGGGGTTGCAGTGTGTTGCAACCCCTTTTTATATGTATGAGCCAAAAGAAGAAACCATATTAGCCTTTTGACAATAAAGGCTTTATACTCGTTACGAACAGATGTTTGGTATTACTTAAAACAGAATTTGGATTCAGACCATCTCACTTGTACCTTCGCATTAGTTCTTTAAAGTATCTTATCAAGAAAGGCAGAGGGTAATGGCCCTGTGAAGCCTTGACAACCTATCGTATTTCGTCCTTCGACAAGCTCAGGATGACAATAAGAAAAGGTGCCAATTCCAACCCGATAAAAATCGGGACAGATAAGTCAGATTTACAGCTCGATAATATTATCACCAACATATTAAAAGCTCATCTGATTTATCGGATGAGCTTTTTTGTTTTCTGCCCTTCTGATAAGTAATACCTTTTCTTTAACAAAATAATGTTTGGTAAACTTAAATAAAGTCTATTACTTTTGTAGGGTAAAAATTATGGCACTTAGTACAACATACACCTTTACTACCACACACATAACTATGTGTATTTGTTGTCCGTGCTGTATGACTTACGGCATACTATAAACACACCCCGCAAAGGCTAACGCCTTCATTTACGGTTCTAAACTTTCTCTTTAAATAATTGTAAACAATTAAATCAACTATTATGAGCAACAAACTTCATTTCGACACACTGCAATTACATGCAGGTCAGCAAATAGACCCCACTACAAAAGCAAGAGCAGTTCCTATTTATCAAACCACTTCTTACGGTTTCAACAACAGTGAACATGCCGCCAATCTTTTTGGGTTAAAAGAATTTGGTAATATCTACACCCGTATCATGAACCCGACAACGGATGTATTTGAACAACGAATTGCAGCCCTGGAAGGTGGTGTAGCTGCTTTGGCAACTGGTTCGGGACAAGCAGCCCAGTTTCTTGCATTAAATAATATTTTACAGGCAGGAGATAATTTTATCGCATCTACTTATTTGTATGGCGGTACTTATAACCAATTCAAAGTAGCTTTCAAACGCCTCGGCATTGAAGTACGTTTTGCTGATGGTGATGATGTAGAAAGTTTTGTAAAACATATAGATAAAAACACCAAAGCCATTTACCTGGAAACAATTGGTAATCCCCGTCTCAATATTCCTGATTTTAAAAAATTTGCCGACTTAGCTAAGGAGTATGACTTACCATTGGTGGTTGATAATACATTTGGAGCTGGTGGTTATTTGTTCCGTCCATTAGAACATGGTGCGAATGTGGTAGTTGAATCAGCTACTAAGTGGATTGGCGGGCATGGAACAACAATCGGCGGTGTAATTGTTGACGGTGGTAATTATAATTGGGGTAACGGAAAATTTCCTCAATTTACTGAACCAAGTGAAGGTTATCACGGATTAAAATTCTGGGATATTTTTGGTGAAGGCAATCCATTGGGTCTACCCAATATTGCTTTTGCTATCCGTGCAAGAGTAGAAGGCTTAAGAGATTTTGGCGCTTCGCAAAGTCCGTTTAATTCTTTCCTTTTATTACAGGGATTGGAAACATTAAGTCTCCGTGTACAACGCCATGTTGATAATGCATTGGCATTAGCACAATGGTTAGAACAGCATCCATCAGTTGAATTTGTTCAATACCCCGGATTAAAAAGCAGCCCGTATAATTTACTTGCAAAGGAATACCTGAACAATGGTTTTGGTGGTGTTTTAAATTTTGGAATTAAAGGCAAAAAAGAAAATGCCAGTAAGTTTATTGACTCATTAAAATTGGTTAGCCATCTTGCCAATGTAGGTGATGCAAAAACACTGGCCATTCATCCCGCCTCTACTACGCATGAGCAATTGAGTGCTGAAGAGCAAATAGCATCAGGTGTTCAGCCCAATCAAATAAGGATTAGTGTTGGCATTGAACATATCGAAGACATCAAAGCTGATTTTGAGCAGGCTTTCTCTATTGTATTTGCAAAAGAAACTGTAGGATAGTATGGTATCAGTTTTTAATCATAATGAATCATTTACGTTAGAGTCAGGGGTAACCCTTCTGGGTTACCACCTGGCTTATACAACACATGGAAAATTAAATGCAACAAAAGATAATGTGGTTTGGGTTTTCCATGCATTAACGGCTAACAGCAATCCATTAGAATGGTGGCCGGGCCTTACCGGTGATGGAAAGTTTTTTGACCCCGCAAAGTATTTTATTATCTGTGTAAACAAACCGGGCAGTCCTTATGGCAGTATATCGCCGTTGAGTATTAATCCTGAAACGAATGGGCCTTATTATCATGACTTTCCTGTATTCACCATACGGGACATGATAAAAACATACCAGCAATTAAAAAATCACTTAGGCATACGCAAAGTTCTTATTGGATTAGGCGGTAGCACTGGTGGTATGCAGTTACTGGAATGGGCAATTGAAGAACCTGAGTTGTTTGAACATATTGTTCCTATTGCAACAGATGCTGTTTTATCACCCTGGGCCATTGCATTTAATGCTTCGCAACGTCTGGCAATTGAAGCTGACTATACCTGGCTTGAAAGAAAACCAGATGCCGGGCAGAAAGGTTTATCAGCCGCCCGTTCTATTGCATTGCTCTCCTATCGACATTATAATGGCTATGATATTACCCAACCTAGAGATAAAGCATTTGTTGCATTAAATAAAGACGTTGCTTTTGCAGCAGATAATTATCAACGCTACCAGGGATTAAAATTGGTGAACCGTTTTAATGTTGTCTGTTATTATCGCCTTACACAAAGTATGGATAGTCATGATGTGGGTCGTACAAAAGGTGGTGTTCTTACAGCTCTAAAACGTATTAGTGCTAAAACTTTAGTGATAGGCATTAAATCAGATGTACTCTATCCTATCAGCGAACAGGAGAACCTGCAAAAAAACATATCTGGTGCTCAGTTATTAACCATTGCCAGTGATTTTGGCCATGATGGTTTTTTACTGGAGTATGAAAAAATTGAATCGGCATTAAAAGTATTTATTGAAGAGAAATCTTCTAATCATTTAAAAGTTGTGAATCAGTAATATGGAAACACATAAACAATTGACCATCGGATTATTTGGCTTTGGTACAGTAGGTGAAGGATTGTATAAAATACTTAAACAAACGCCGTCGCTAAAAGCAACGATTAAAAAAGTATGTATCCGTAACCCGGATAAAAAAAGAGATGCTCCTGCAGAATTATTTACCACTGACAGAGATTTATTATTAAATGACCCGGAAATAAATGTGATAGTAGAAGTAATTGATGATGCTGATGCTGCCTTTCAGATAGTTTCTACTGCTCTTCGTAACAATAAAGATGTGGTAAGTGCCAGCAAAAAAATGCTTGCAGCACATTTGCCAGAATTACTAAAACTCGAACAGGAAACAAATAAATCGCTTCTGTATGAAGCATCTGTTTGTGCTTCTATTCCAATTATCCGCAACCTGGAAGAATACTATGATAACGATCTTTTACATTCCATAAAAGGCATTGTAAATGGTTCTACCAATTTTATTCTTACCAAAATGTTTGAAGAACATTTAGGCTTCAAAGAAGCTTTACTATTGGCCCAACAACTTGGATTTGCAGAAAGTAATCCAAAGCTGGATGTGGAAGGATATGATGCAGTTAATAAATGGGATATACTTTTGTCTCATGCATATGGAATATTAGAGTCGCCGGATAAGTTACTATTTAGTGGCATTCAGAATATACAAGGGTCGGATGCAGTTGTAGCCAAAGCCAAAAACCTGCAGATAAAATTAGTAGCACAGGCACAAAAATTAAAAGATAGTAAAGTGGCTGCTTTTGTATTGCCCCAGTTTGTTAAGCAGAATGACCATCTCGCTTTTGTAAAAAATGAATACAATGGTGTAGTAATTGAAAGTGGTTTTTCAGATAAGCAATTCTTTTATGGCAAGGGGGCAGGCAGCTTTCCTACAGCCTCTGCTGTATTGAGTGATATTTCAGCTTTACGTTACGAGTACAAGTATGAGTATAAAAAATTGTACCATCATAAACCTCATGAATTAAGCAATAATATTTATCTACGGGTATATGTAAGCTTTGATGATTTGAAAGATGTACCCCGTGAAAATTTTGAGTGGGTGGAAGAATGGCATTTACAGGCCGAAAGAAAATACCTGGTAGGAGCAATTGCCATGGAGAAGCTACATGACAGCAACTGGTGGAAAGAGAATAATATTTCGCTGATACTGGATGCTGACCCAATAATAGAAGATATAGAGTTAAAAAAACTCAGAAAAAAAAGTCTGGAACTTGCAGGAGTCGTATAAATTTTATTTCAGATGATTGTGTATAAAACCCGGGAAAGTGCTTATAAGAGTAAGTGACTTTCTGCTTTCGAGCAATGCTGTACCTTTACCCCTAATTAATAATCATGAGGGAATTATCGGTAGTAATAACAGTGATGAATGAAGAGGAAAATATTAAACCCCTTCTGGAAGCAGTACGTTCTGCCCTTAATAGTATTGATTACGAGATAATATTAGTAGATGATGGCTCTGCTGATAAAACAAAACACCAAATACTGGAA
>JANMFO010000050.1:0-2553 GCA_031374245.1 Chitinophagaceae bacterium
GTGGTGTCGGAAATATGATAAGCGAAAAGCTAATTGGTGCATTAGGCAATATCGGCACAGGAGCTGTATTACTATTGCTTGCATTTGGTTATTGTATCTGGCAGTTTAATCCTGCATTTAATCTTCCTAAAAAGAAAGCGATTGTTGAAGTTGATGAAACCGGGGAAGAACTAACAGCAGTAGTTCCTGTAACCAGCAGCGCAACTATTAATGACCTTTATAATGCCAATGGCACAAATCAAAATACAAGCGCAGCAAAAGCTGATATTGGCATGACGGTGATTTTTCCTGACGAAGAAAAACCGCTGCATGATTTTAAAATAATAGAAAAGGATGAGCCTCTTGAAGAGTTGACGGGAAACCAGGCTGCTTTTGAAAATGAAATTGTAAAAGATATTCTCCATACACATGAGATGGATGATATTAATGAATCCTTTGAGCAAATCATTCCACTTGTTGTAAAAGAAAAAACAATTCCTAAAAAACAGGAAGAAGCGTTGGAACTGGAAATAAAAGCAGTGCCGGATAAAATTGAGGAAGAAGAAGCCACATCAGCAATAGAGAATTTGCCACCGTACGAACCAACATTGGATTTGCGGGATTATAAATACCCTACACTGGCATTGTTAGAAACTCACGGCAGTGAAAAAATTATACAAGATTCCAATGAACTGGAGAATAATAAAAACCAGATTATCGCCACACTCAGGAATTATTCAATCGAAATTCAAAAGATAAGTGCTACCGTTGGACCAACTGTTACCTTGTATGAGATTGTTCCGGCTGCAGGTGTCCGTATATCAAAGATTAAAAACCTAGAAGATGATATTGCATTAAGTCTTGCTGCACTCGGTATCCGTATTATTGCGCCAATACCCGGAAAGGGAACAATTGGTATTGAAGTTCCGAACGTAAGGAAGACAGTGGTGAGTATGAAAACTTTACTGGCATCAGAAAAATTCCAGAATAACAATTTTAGTCTGCCGATTGCTATTGGGAAAAAAATTGATAATGAAAATTTCATTGTTGATTTGGCGAGTATGCCGCACTTGCTGATGGCCGGTGCTACAGGACAGGGTAAATCCGTTGGGCTAAATGCTATTCTTGTTTCATTACTCTACAAAAAGCATCCATCACAGATGAAGTTTGTATTGATTGATCCGAAGAAAGTGGAGTTGAGTATTTACCGCCAGATTGAAAAGCATTTCCTTGCAAAATTACCCGGTGAAGAAGATGCTATTATTACCGATACAAAAAAAGTGGTACATACCCTCAATGCTTTGTGTATTGAAATGGATAACCGCTATGATTTATTAAAAGAAGCCGGAGCAAGAAATATTAAAGAGTACAACGAGAAGTTTATAAAACGTAAACTGAATCCACAGAAAGGACACCAGTTTTTACCATTCATTGTTTTAGTTATTGATGAGTTTGCTGATTTGATAATGACAGCCGGTAAAGAAGTGGAAATGCCGATTGCCCGTTTGGCACAGTTGGCAAGGGCTATTGGTATCCATCTTATCATTGCCACACAACGGCCTTCCGTAAATATTATTACCGGTACAATTAAAGCCAATTTCCCGGCCCGTATCGGATTTAAAGTGTCGAGTAAAATAGATTCAAGAACAATCCTTGATACCGGTGGTGCGGAACAATTAATCGGTAAAGGCGATATGCTTATTTCTCATAACGGTGAAGTAACCCGTTTGCAATGTGCTTTTGTAGATACACCTGAAGTAGAAAAGATTGTTGATTTTATCGGCGACCAGCGGGGTTATCCGCAAGCCTTCCTGCTTCCGGAATATGTGGATGAAAAAGAACTGGAAGGCAAAGATTTTGATTTGTCTGACAGGGACTCCTTGTTTAATGATGCTGCCCGCTTGATTGTGCAAAACCAAGTAGGCTCTACTTCTTTATTGCAAAGAAGAATGAAACTCGGTTATAACCGGGCCGGTCGCCTGATGGACCAACTGGAAGCAGCGGGTATTGTAGGCCCCAACCAGGGAAGTAAAGCCCGGGATGTATTAATAAAAACGGAGATGGAATTACAACAACACCTCGATTTACTGGGGTGATAGTTACCGGGTTGTTAAGAAAATTGCCTTGTTGCAACCCGGTACAGTCATTGCCTGTCCTATGCCAGTATTTAATTACCTTTGCGCCGTCTTTTAGGCAGCCACACAAATCCATCATGATGAAGAAATTATACGTATCCGTCCTGTTGTCAGCCATAACGATGTTAGCCACCGCCCAGGCAAGTGATCCGGCAGCTAAAGACATTTTAGATGGTGTCAGCGCCAAATTCAAAACATTTACTTCGGTTCAGGCCACCTTCGCTTATAAAGTGGAAAATGCAGCGGGCAAAGTTCTTTCCACCAAAACAGGCACCATTCTGATGAAAGGAACCAAATACAAAGTGTCATTCATCGGCCAGGAAATATTTTGCAATGGCATCACTATCTGGAACTATGATAAAGCTGCTAACGAAGTTACCATCAGCAAACTGGATGCTTCCAGTGGTATGATAACCCCGCAAAAATTATTCACTAATTT
>JANMFO010000085.1:0-1611 GCA_031374245.1 Chitinophagaceae bacterium
GGGCATAGATGTCAAACTTTAAATTAAATGTGCGCAGATATTTTATTGAGTTAACAACGGATATAGTAAACAAAATCATCATTGCAAACCACATACAAACGTGGAAGTAGAGATTGCGGATGGTTTCCTGGAGGGCGGGCAGCTCCGGAACTTTCATCAAAAAGCCCCCAATAAATGTGTAGATAAGCAAGATGATACTTGCAATCTTCCACCAGGACTTGTACATATAGTTTTTTGTGTCAGTCATCGGGGGGTCAATACATTCTATTGACCTGCTGAATGTGAGGCAAAAGTAAGGGTTAATGTGAATATCAAACAGAAGAATATCGGGTAATAAACTCAGATAATAATGATATAAAATAACAATATAATTGTTTTATAATTTAAACCCGTTTGCAGGAAAACATTGATATTCTCTAATCTTTCCAGAGATAAGGGAAAAGAATTACAGCCAGCAAAACGACCATACCATCTAAAGCTACCAGCAGCAACACGGTGCTTACCGGAATTGTAAGTAATGGAGCAAAAGCGGCGTTTGACAAACGCATTAATAATAGTAACTGTGGAATGATAATAGGAAAACCCAGAACTGCCATGATAGCGGCATTCTGTTGTGCTTTGGCAGCAATGGCGGCGAGAAAAGTAAAGACAAGGCTGATACTCCAGCCGCCGAGTAATACAAGGCCAATGAATTGCCACATTTTCTGCATAGGATTACCCAAAAAAAGGCTGAATAAAAATAAACTGAGCATACTCATAGCCAGCATAAGTAAGGAGTTGAAAAGGAGTTTAGCGAGTACAAAATCACCTGGGCTGGCAATGGAATAGAAATAAAGCATCCGCCCTTTGCTTTCCTGCAAAAAACTTTTGGCCACCGCATTGATACAGATAAATAGTTGTATTACCCAGAAAAGGCCATTCCATACTTTGGCTTCCGGTTCATCAATAGCCATGAATAAAACAAAGATGGTTGCGCCGATATATAAGAGTATACCATAAAAGCTATACTGCTGCCTTACTTCCAACAGCAGGTCTTTTTTAAAGAGAGTAAATATGTGGCGGAATGAGCTGATTCTTTAACTATTTAGCTGCGAAAATACTGATAACCTCCGTTATGCGTCTGACTTTAATGTTCTAATTTGCTTTCAAATAATAAATAATGAAAAAGATTGCGGTCATTCTTGTTGCCATTATAACTATTGCAGGTATTCAATCTTGTCAATCCACCAAGTCTGCCACTTCTTCAAAAATGCTGAAATTCAATTTTGAAAAAGGTAAGGGGTATGATTATGAAATGATAATTAATATGGATCAGGATGTAATGGGACAGGCTATGCAGATGGATATGACAAACTATTATTCGATGGATGTGGTAGCGGATGATGGCATTACTAAAACAATCATCACCACCTACGACCGGTTCAAGATGAATATGAAAGTTGGGCCGATGAACATTGATGTGGATTTTGATAAGCCTTTGCCGGAAATGGGTGGTGATGGAAAAGAAGACCCAATGAAAATGGTAAATAAATTGTTTGGAGCCATTAAGGGAAGAAAATTTTCTATGAAAGTAAATGCAGAAGGAAAAGTAGAAGAAATAAGAGGGTTTAA
>JANMFO010000136.1:0-10082 GCA_031374245.1 Chitinophagaceae bacterium
GTTTTGGCTACCAGGGGGGTGCAAGCCGTGGCCGTGGTTTGGATGATATAGCAGAGTTTACACTTGGTGCGAATTTAAAAGAAGCATTAGCAGAGCCCGGAAACTGGGAAATGAATATTATGGGCTTTGGAGAAATACTTCCTTATCATGAAAATAAAATGACGCTGGACAAAACCAAAAAAGATAAATGGGGGTTACCGGTAATTTCATTTGATGTAGAAATGAAAGAGAATGAATTGAAAATGAGAAAAGATATGATGGATGATGCAGCAGAAATGCTTACCAATGCAGGTGTTAAAGATGTTAAAACTTTTGATCAGGGTTATAATGTGGGTATGGGAATTCACGAAATGGGTACTGCCCGCATGGGCCGTGATCCGAAAACATCAGTGCTGAACGGCAAAAACCAGGTGTGGGATGCACCGAATGTATTTGTTACTGATGGTGCCTGTATGACATCAGCATCTTGTGTTAATCCATCATTAACGTATATGGCATTAACAGCAAGAGCAGCAGAATTTGCTGTTAGCGAATTGAAAAAGGGGAACCTTTAAAATTAATCCATGGCAGATAATACATACGATGCAATAGTTGTTGGCTCAGGTATTAGCGGTGGCTGGGCAGCAAAAGAACTTTGTGAAAAAGGTTTGAAAGTATTGCTATTGGAACGTGGTGGCCCACACGAACATATTAAAGACTATAAAACAGCCACTAAAGAACTTTGGGAGATTGAACATCGTGGACGTACCACTGTCGAACAAAGAAAAAAATATCCGGTAATACACCGGGGTTGGGCTGCATCGGAAAAGGTTATGGATGCCTGGGCAAATGAAGAAGACAATCCTTATACAGAAGTAAAACCTTTTACCTGGTGGCGCAGTTACCGTTTTGGTGGCCGTTCCGTTTTATGGGGAAGGCAGAGTTACAGGTGGAGTCCAATGGACTTTGAAGCCAATGCAAAAGATGGGATTGCTATCCCATGGCCAGTAAACTATAATGAGATAGCACCCTGGTACGACCATGTAGAAAAATTTGCGGGCATCAGCGGATCAAAGGAAGGAATTCCTAATTTGCCTGATGGCAAATTTTTACCCGCAATGGATTTGAATATTGTAGAGAAAGATGTTGCAGCAAGAATTAAAGAAAAGTTTAAAGGAGAAAGGCATTTGATTATTGGCAGGGTTGCAAACATAACAGTGCCGCATAATGAAAGACCAGGTTGTCAGTTCAGGAACCGCTGCTGGGAAGGATGTCAATTTGGTGGTTATTTCAGCACACAATCATCTACCTACCCCGCAGCTTTAAAAACCGGTAATCTTACTGTACGCCCCTACTCATTAGTTACGCAGGTATTGTATGATAAGGATAAGAAAAAAGCAACTGGTGTGGAAGTAATGGATACAGAAACAAATAAAACTGTAGCGTTTAAATCAAAAATTGTTTTTCTCTGTGCTTCTACATTAAATTCTGCATGGATTTTAATGCGATCTGCAACTAATGTTTGGTCGGATGGATTGGGAAGCAGCAGTGGTGAATTGGGTCATAACATAATGGATCATCATTACAACTTAGGAGCCAGTGGCACTATAGAAGGTTTTGAGGATAAATATGTGTATGGCAGAAGGCCCAATGGATTTTATATTCCACGCTTTACAAATATGGGTAATGATAAAAGAGATTATTTACGGGGCTTTGGTTACCAGGGGGGTGCAAGCCGTTCAGGTTGGGGCCGTGAAATTGCCGAAATGAATATTGGTGCAGATTTTAAAGAAGCGCTTACTGAACCGGGAGCATGGCAAATAGGTGCTGGCGGATTTGGTGAGATATTGCCCTATCATGAAAATAAAATAACACTGGATAAAAATAAAAAGGATAAATGGGGTTTGCCTGTATTATCGATGGATGCTGAATTGAAAGAAAATGAAATGAAAATGAGGAAAGATATTGTAGCAGAAATTGTAGCAATGCTTGAAGCAGGTGGAGCCAAAAATATTTCAACATACGATTCCGGACATGCCATGGGCCATGGTATTCATGAAATGGGTACAGCACGTATGGGCAATGATCCTAAAACATCGGTATTAAATAAATGGAACCAGGTATGGGATGCGCCTAATGTATTTGTAACGGATGGTGCTTTTATGACTTCTTCAGCATGTCAAAACCCATCATTAACTTATATGGCATTTACTGCAAGGGCGGTCGATTTTGCCGTAAGCGAATTAAAAAAAGGGAATATTTAAGCCACCAACCCCCTTCCCGAAATAATCGGGATGTTCCAAAAGGGGAGCTTAGTATCTTAAGTTTGCAGGGTCAATATAGAATTTGAAGAACCGGATGGATTGAATTTATTTGATATTAATTTTAAACTTTTAAAATAAATACTATGGATCGCAGAGAGCTTTTAAAAATGGTAGCACTACTTACTGGTGGTGTTGTAGTTGGTGGCGAAGTTTTTTTGAGTGGTTGTAAAACCGGGGCAAAAGTTGATGCAGGTTTTACTGCCAGCAATATTGCCCTGCTGGATGAAGTAGCCGAAACGATTATTCCTGCTACGGCTACACCTGGTGCAAAGACAGCTAAAGTTGGCGACTTTATGAAAGTAATGGTGACTGATTGTTATACTGAGGCACAGCAAGCTGCTTTTACAAAAGGCATCAGCGATTTGGATGAAGCTTGTAAAAAAGCAAACAGCAAATCGTTTATGGATTGCACACCACAGCAGCGCCATGATTTCCTGGTGGGTCTTGAAAAAGAAGCCAAAGCCTATAACATTAAGCGTGACGAAGATGATAAACCTAAAAAAGAAGCCCTGAAAGAGGCTAACAGCAAATTACCCTTAAAGGACAAGAAGGAATTTGAAGGTCAGCCATCTCATTATTATACAATGATGAAACAGTTAACCCTGTTAGGTTTCTTTAGTTCTAAAACAGGTATGACAGAAACATTGCGCCATTTACCAGTACCCGGAAAATATGATGGTGCATTCCCTTATGCCAAAGGCGATAAAGCATGGGCTGAATAAATTAAGAACCTTAATAAACAAACTACAATGAGTTACAATCGTAGAAAATTTATACAACAAACAGCAGGCATTACTTCTGGTTTTGCCCTTGTATCATTTGCAGGTAATAGATTATTTGGTGATGATTTTTTTGAAGAACAGAAAAAACTAAAAGCATTCGGCCTGCAATTATATACGTTAAGGGATGATTTGCCTAAAGACCCAAAAGGTGTTTTAAAACAAATTGCAACTTTTGGGTACAAACAGATTGAAAGCTACGAAGGTAAAGACGGTATGTTCTGGGGCATGAGTAATACTGGTTTTAAAAACTATATGGATGAGTTAGGAATGACTATTATCTCCAGCCATTGTGATATCAGCAAAGATTTTGAACGCAAAGCCAACGAAGCTGCAGCTATAGGAATGAAATATTTGTTCTGCCCATGGAAAGGACCGCAGAAAAAACTGGATGATTATAAAAAGTTTGCAGACGAATTTAATAAATGTGGCGACATCTGTAAAAAAGCTGGTATCCGTTTTGGTTATCACAACCACGACTATTCATTTAAGGAAATGGAAGGCCAGTTACCGCAGGATGTGATGATGAAAGGCACTAACGCTGATACCGTTGATTTTGAAATGGATATTTATTGGGTGGTAGCGGCTGGTCATGATCCTATTGAATGGTTTAAAAAATACCCCAATCGTTTTACAGCCTGCCATGTAAAAGATCGTTCAAAAAATCCGGGAGCAGACAATGGTAAAAACTCAACAGATGTTGGTACAGGCTCTATTGACTATAGTAAAATATTAAAAGCAGCCTCTAAACTGGGTATGCAATACTATATCGTAGAACAAGAAGCTTACCCTATTGGCACTCCGTTACAATCTGTACAAGTGGATGCGGAGTATATGAAGAAGTTGAAGATCTAAGAATTTACAGCAAAGCATTTCTCAAAGCCCTGACTTCTTCGGGGCTTATTGCATTATTAGAGTAACTCTCCCCCGAATCTTTAAACGCTTGATGCACAAACTCCATCCTACTACTCTCTTTCCCTCTCAATGAAGAATGAAACTCCACACAACCCGTTTTCTCTGCCAGTAATTGAATATTTTCTTTTCGTAAACCACTGCCCGGCATAATGATAATTCGTTCATCGGCTTTTTGCTGTAATTCAGTTACCAATTTCACCCCATCCATCACAGATGGTTGCTGCCCAGATGTCAAAATTCTTTCACAACCAATTTCTATTAATTGTTCTAATGCTTCGAACGGGTTTTTACATCTGTCAAATGCACGGTGAAATGTAACTCCTAAAGGATAAGCAGCTTCAATCAATACAGAGGTTCTTTTTACATCAATCGTTCCGTCTATATTTAATAAGCCAATCACAATACCATCACATCCTGCTTGTTTGCTTAATTTAACATCCTGTAGCATGATAGCAAACTCTTCATCCGTATATAAAAAATCCCCACCCCTTGGCCGGATGATAGGATATAACGATACATCAAATGCTTCTCTACATTGCTTAATAGTTCCAAAAGATGCTGTAGTACCACCTTCGGCAAGATTCGCACAAAGCTCTATCCTGTCTGCACCGCCTTCCACAGCTGATTTTGTAGTGACAAAATCTGAAGTGGCTATTTCGATGATGTATTTCTTATCTTCCATTACTAGTCCATTAAATATTTTGAAGCAACTAATTTTTCTGTGTCAGCAGTTTTAATTGCATAACTAAACCCTTTATGTATAGCAAATGCCCCAACCTGTCCTTTTTTATTCACAGCAAGAAATGCCACTTGTATGTCTTTTGCTTTTTCCTTTTTTATTCGCACAATTCTTTCAATTATTTTTTTGCAAGCTGCTTCAGGAGATAAACCCTGCCGCATCAATTCAATAACAGAATGAGAACCTGCTACCCGGATCACATCTTCGCCTTGTCCCGTGGCAGTGCAAGCACCTACTTCATTATCTACAAACAAACCTGCACCGATAATGGGTGAATCTCCCAGCCGTCCCCGCATTTTAAAACCAGCACCGCTGGTAGTACAACTTCCACTGAGGTTACCGTTCGTATCCATCGCCACCATACCGATTGTATCATGGTTCCATTCACCGTTATCTAATTTGTGCGGAGCAAATGGGCCATGCCCTTGTTTGCTTTCTACATTGATTGCAGGTGGTTTGTATTCTGAATTTTTCAACCATTCATTATAATTTTTCTGAGCTTCGGGAGATAGCTTTTGTTCTTCTAACGGAAAGCCTTCTGCCACAGCAAACTGTTGTGCACCACTGCCAACCAGCATTACATGCGGCGTTTTTTCCATTACTCTTCTTGCGACAGCAACAGGATGTTTGATTCTTTCTAAAAAAGCTACGCTGCCACAATTAGAAAATTCATCCATAATACAGGCATCCAGTGTTACAAATCCATCACGGTCAGGATTGGCACCCAAACCAACGCAACAGTTTTGTTCTGATTCGGTAACCATCACTCCTTTTTCTACTGCATCCAAAGCCCTGCCACCTTTGCCCAATACTTCCCATGCGGCTTTGTTGGCTCTCAACCCAGCATCCCAGGTAGAAATGACAACAGGCTTTCCAATTACTATTTTCATTTCATCCATTGACCAGGCATTTTTCGACAATAAACTTGCGAAACCGGTAAAAGCAGAGGCATGGATGAACTTTCGTCTATTAATCATTGTTTCATGTTTAGATTTCGAAATTAAGCATTCAGGCACAGTATTTTGAGCATAGGTTTTACCTCCCTTTTCTGCTGACTAAATCTTAACAAACTGTGTAGAAAGAAATTTTGATGTTTAAACATTGATTATTTATCTTTACATAACAAAATATAAAAAATGAAAATAGCAATCATTTCCGGCAGTCCAAGAATAGCAAGTGTAACTCGTCGTGTGGCTTTACATCTGAAAAACTGGTTGTCACAAAATAGTACACATGAAGTCGAGATTATTGATATGAAAGACTGGAATATTCCCGCCGTTCAATCCGTTTGGGTTTCACCTGAAAAAGCACCAGTAGAATTTCAACCATTAGCAGAAAAAATATTTAGTGCTGATGCCTATATATTGGTAACACCGGAATATAATGGCAGCTACTCTCCTGCTATGAAAAACTTGTTGGACCATTTTCCAAAACGCCACCGCAAACCTTTTGGAATTGTAACCGCTTCTCCCGGTGCAATGGGCGGTATCAGGGCATCACAACAATTATTGCAGTTAGTTCCGGCTCTGTTTGGTATTGCTTCACCTTATATGCTGATTACCCCGGCGGTTGATAAAAAATTCACCCCGGATGGTGATTTGCTGGATGAAAGTTTCCAGAACGCAGTGCATAATTTTATAACAGAGTTTTTGTGGCTTGCTGAAAAGGTAGTAGAAGAGAAAATAGTAGCTTAATCAAAATAAAGAGGAGTTCATTATGAAAACCATTCTCCATAAGTCCAATACAAGAGGGCATGCCAATCATGGATGGTTAGATTCTTACCATACTTTCAGTTTTTCAGGTTACCACAATCCTGAAAGAGTTCATTTTGGTGCATTAAGAGTATTAAATGATGATACCGTAGCTGGTGGAATGGGTTTCGGTACTCATCCGCATGATAACATGGAAATAATTTCCATTCCAACCAGTGGCGACCTGGAACATTTCGACAACATGGGTAATAAACAAGTTATCCGGCAGGGAGATGTACAGGTAATGAGTGCAGGTACCGGCATTCAGCATGGTGAAAAAAATAAGAACCACGATAAGCCGGTAAAATTTTTCCAGATTTGGGTTTTTCCAAATAAGAAAAACGTTACGCCACGTTATGATCAAAAAAGCTTTGCAGAGTCAGATAAGCTGAATAAGTTATTGACTGTAGTCTCGCCTATCGGCACCAACGATGGTGGTGTACAAATTCATCAGAATGCCTGGTTTTGTTTGGGAAATTTAGACAAAGATTTTTCTACTACTTACCAGTTGAAGAATAAAGAAAATGGAGTGTATGCATTCGTTATCGAAGGTAATGTAACTATTAATGGTGAAAAATTAAACAGAAGAGATGGATTGGGCATTAGCGATATCGATACACTTGATATAAAAGCAGACAGTAACACACAAGTATTATTAATGGAAGTGCCTTTAAAATTATAAAGGAGTTATATGAGCACTAAAAAAACAATTGAAGCAATAATAGCACCGCCAGCACCACACATGGTGGGTGACGGTTTCAGGGTCCATGGTTTTTTTCCAGGGGGAAGTATTGATAAAAAAAGAATGAGTCCTTTCTTTTTAATGGACTATGGCTCAAAAGTAGAATTTGCACCAAGAGATGAACCACGGGGTGTTGGTGTGCACCCCCATCGTGGGTTTGAAACAGTTACTATTGCTTATCATGGACGCATTGCCCACCACGATAGTGCCGGTAACAGCGGTGTTATTGGTGAAGGTGATGTGCAATGGATGACGGCAGCGTCTGGTTTGCTGCATAAAGAATATCATGAAGAATCATTCAGCAAAGCTGGTGGCTTATTTCAAATGGTACAGTTATGGGTAAATCTTCCGGCAAAATATAAAATGACAGCACCCAAGTACCAGGAAATTACTCATGCCATGATGGGTAATTATAGTGTGCCGGATGATAAAGGTGTTATAGAAGTCATTGCTGGTGAATACAACAAAACTAAAGGTCCAGCTTCTACTTTTACCCCGTTACAAGTATACAATGCAAGGCTGAAAAAAGGCGCAAAGGTTGAACTCAGTTTTCCTTCAACTTATAATACCGGAATATTAGTAATAGAAGGGACTGCAAAGATAAATGATAAGATAGCAGCTGCCGACCATTTTGTTTTATTCAAAATGATGGTGAAATAATTTCAATTGAAGCAACTGAAGATGCAATACTATTAGTTTTATCCGGTGAACCTATCGATGAACCTATTGCACAATATGGCCCATTCCTGATGAATACCTGGGAAGAATTGGAGCAAGCTATCAGTGATGTGAGTGCTGGAAAATTTGGGGTACTCGAATATTAATTTCAAATTGGTTTATTCACAAGATCCCCTAGGCAACTCTCCTTCATTTATACACAGTTCTTTAAGCCTTGGGTTCCTATTATTCTATAATTTTATACTTCCTATTTACTTAATCCTTAATTTTAAAGCAGTAGAGCCTTTGGCTTAATATCGTTCCATTTAATCTTGATATCTTATTTTTTAAATCAATGTTTTACAAAATGAAATTTTTATTGCTACCGGTGTATTTTGCTTTACTATCAACTGGCATATTTGCTCAAAGTTTTAAAAGTATTTTTAATGGTAAAGATTTAAGTGGTTGGGCAAATAACGGTACTGAAAAATGGTATGTGGAAAATAAAGAATTGGTTTGTGAAAGTGGCCCCGATAAACAATACGGATATCTTTCCACCACTAAGAATTATAAAAATTTTGAGCTTACACTACAGTTTAAACAGGAAGCCAATGGAAATAGCGGCGTATTTATCCGGTCTTCGATTGAAGGAACAAAAATTAGTGGTTGGCAGGTGGAGGTAGCTCCCCCTAATCAGCATACCGGCGGGATTTATGAATCTTATGGACGTGGCTGGTTAATTCAACCTAAACCTGAAGATGAAAAATGGTTAAAAATGAGAGAATGGAATAAAATGAAGATATTAGTAAATGGCGATGAAATAACCAGCTGGCTAAACGGTCATCAAATGGTTTACCTTAAAGATTCGCAAATTGGAAAAGGGGAAGGTTTTGTTGCCCTTAAAATACATGATGGCGGTGGAATTAAAGTGAGATGGAAAAATATAAAGATTAAAGAACTGAATTAATATAATTCGATTTGAGTTTTTAAACTTTACTAAATTATTTAATACTAATTATTTTTTATCCATAATTTTTATTTAATGACTAACAATTCCGGATCGTCACGTAGAAATTTTATTAAGAAACTGGCCGCCTCTTCAGCTGCTGTTACAGTTGGTGCTGGTTTATATGCAGCTGAAAATAAAAATATTTATTTTGAAAAGTTAAACCGAACTCCTTCAAGCCCTAATGATAATATAAATATTGCATTGATTGGTGCCGGCGGAATGGGTGTGCAGGATGTGCTTACAGCTCTTAAAGTTCCTAATACAAAAATAGTGGCAGTTTGTGATTTGTATGATGGCCGTTTAAAAGATGTAAAAACAAAATGGGGTGCTGATATTTTCACTACCCGTCATTATAAAGAAATACTAAATAGAAAAGACGTAGATGCTGTTATTATAGCCACTCCCGATCATTGGCATCAGCAAATATCCATTGATGCTATGAAGGCAGGTAAACATGTGTATTGTGAAAAACCTATGGTACATGCTATTACCGAAGGACCTGCCGTAATAAAAGCGCAAACAGAAACCGGTAAAATTTTCCAGGTAGGCAGCCAGGGTGTTTCATCTTTAGGAAATGAAAAAGCAAAGCAATTATTAAAAGATGGCGCTATTGGCCAATTAAATTATGCTGAAGGCTTTTGGGCACGGCATTCCCCTACAGGTGCGTGGCAATATCCTATTCCGGCTGATGCTTCACCAGAAACAGTGGATTGGGATACCTATATCAGTAATACCAATAAACGTCCTTTCGATGCTACCCGTTTCTTCAGGTGGAGAAATTATCTGGATTATGGTACTGCAATGTCAGGAGATCTTTTTGTTCATCTTTTTTCAAGTTTACATTTTATCACCAACTCATTTGGTCCCAATAAAATTTATGCAGCTGGTGGCTTACGCTACTGGAAAGACGGACGTGAAGTACCAGATGTGTTATTAGGGACTTTTGACTACCCTCAAAGTTCAGCTCATGCACCTTTTAATCTTTCATTGCGCTGCAATTTTGTAGATGGCACCAGCGGCACCACTTATCTGAAATTAGTAGGTAGCGAAGGCTCAATGGATGTTACATGGGACAGTGTTACATTGAAAAGAAATAAGACTATTGAATCAAATGACCCTTTTTATATTGAGCAAATGAGAAAAGCAGGCACTCCTGTTTCGGATCGTAAAAGGATATTACCTCCTGA
>JANMFO010000151.1:0-12355 GCA_031374245.1 Chitinophagaceae bacterium
AAAGCTGATTATGACTATTTCGCCGTTTGGACTTTTTTAAATATAGAAACGGCACAAGGATTTGAAAAAATGGTTGAAGGTGCAGGATGGTATAATTATTTTGACCAGGTTAATGCTATGGGAATTGCTTCAGGGCCGCAGGAAGTTATTGGGATGATGATAGATTTGTAATGAAGGAATATTAGTGGGACATACTTGAATATTTTCAATTTCACCACCTCGCCACAATCTTAAAATTAATCAATCGTGGTGTCAAACGGTTCGGTAATAAATAAACCGTGTTGGAAAAGTCTTTGATAAAGAGATAAGAAATAGTATTGGCCCGGTCAATGATGTTGAAGACTTCAAGGCTGGCCCAGATGTTATCAAAGTTGCGGAAGGGAGAGTGGCTGCGGCGTTTGCTGCGGTCATCATCTACCAGCAATGCACTAAAACCAATGTCGGCACGGATATAAGGGTCTATCGTTGCTGCATTGCGATAACGTACTGCATTGGGAATATTGTACGGCATATTAGTACCATACAATAAGTTGAGGTACATTTTAAAATTTTTGTTGGTGGGCAGGTAATCAGAAAAATACATACCGAACGTAACACGGCGGTCGGTAGGGCGGCGCAACCAACCAACAGTAAAGTTTACACTATCGGTTACTACCTGGTCGGTGCTTTGTGCAGTAATAAAATCACCGGCTGCATTTTTATACCGATAATAATTATCACCGTTAATGTCTTCACTGGTTTTCATAATGCCGAGGCTTATCCAGCTTTCTGCATCTTCCACCAGTTCACCATGCAACCGCATTTCAATACCGGCGGCATAAGCTTTGGCTTTGTTCTCACCAAAATAACGGATACGTACATTGTCTACATCATACGGTACTACATCGGTCATGTTTTTATAGTAGGCTTCTGTTGTCCATCGCATGGCACGGCCACCAATGCCTTTAAAACTATAATCGAACCCGGCTACACCCTGCCAGCTTTTTTGTGATTGTAAATTGGTGTTGACTGTTCCGTTGTATCGTCGTAACTCCCTATAAAATGGCGGCTGATGATAAGCACCGGCCGCAATGCGGAAAACAATATCTTTTTTCCAATTGGGTTTCCAACTGGCACCAAGGCGGGGCGAAATCAGCAATTCTTTATTAAGTGAATTATAATTGAATCGTACACCAGCTGTTAGCGTTGCAGAGTGAGTAGAATCTTTTCCCAACAGAATATTGTCTTGTATGTAACCTGAAAATTTATTGATGTCGAGATTGGCTGACGATTTAATGACTTTGCTTAACTGAAGCAAGTTTGGACGGTAGGGTAATGCATAACCAGCTGAATCCTGGAATTCCCATTCATCCAACCGGTCATTGATTTTTGTTTTATCATAACCTACTCCCCATTGAAAAGCATGTTTCCCCTGGTCGTAACTTCCTTTGTGCGATATATTCCAGTTTTCAATGTTGAGGGAATTTCTTGCCCAGTTATGAAAAATACCTGCACCCAATGGATTAACGATTTGATTAAAGGTGGCATTACGTTTATCAAAATCCCTGTTGCCAAATAAATAAGAACCGATGATGTCTAAGTTTTCGGTTTCATCATTTTCAAACCGGGAAGCCATCCATTTTAATCTCAGTTTTTTGCTGACCTGATTAATTAATGAAAAGCCTAACATATTAGTTTGATAAGCATCTTTCTCCCGGCCTTCAAAAAAAATATCTACACCGATGGTAGCACTGAAAAGAGGAGAGTAGACCGAGGTAGTCAACTGGCTGAAAGTTGGAATAAGCGTAAACTTTGTTTGCGAAATATTGCTGAGTAATTCAGCCGACCATTTTGGGTTGAACTGGTACGTTAATAATGCCTGGAAATCTGCTGATGAAGGAACATAGTTGCCTTTTGTTTCCTGGCTGCCTAATAAATTTTTATTGCTGCGGTTACGTACACCAAGCAGATAAGTAAATTTTGAATTTTTATTCGTGCCTTCAACTTGTAAACCTTGCTCTAATATGCCTACATAAGCAGAACCACCAAAGCGTTTTGGTTTTTTGTATTGAATGTCCAGCACACTGCTCATCTTATCACCATACTTTGCCTGGAAGCCGCCATTGTAAAAATTGATATTGCGAACCATTTCGGGATTAATGAAACTTAATCCTTCCTGTTGGCCGCTTCTTACCAAATAAGGACGGAAGATTTCAAAATCGTTTACATAAATCAGGTTCTCATCATAACTACCACCCCGAACGGAGTATTGCGAAGTCAATTCATTATTAGAACCGACAAAGATTTTAATCAGGCTCTCCACACCCGTAACGGCAGAAGGAAGATTGAGAATTGTTTTGGGATTGGGGCGAATTAAACCGGCTTCCCGCCTGTCCCGCTGGTCGGTAATGACAACTTCCTGCAATACGTTATCACCTTTCTCCAACCGGATAGTGATGGTTTCTTCTTCATTTTCATTTAGCAGAAAATTCTTTTGTTCCGGTTTGCGACCGGTATAGCTGAAGATGATAGCAAATGCTTTTTCGGCCGTTACTTTTATTTTGAAATAACCGGAATCATTGGTGGTTATACCTTTTGACTGACCAAGAATAACAACAGAAACATTGGATAAAGGGTTTTCATTTTCATCTACCACTTTACCGGAAACGAAGGCTGATTTTTTTTGGGAGAAAGAAATGCAGGATGCCAGAAGCAGCAGACTGGTTATGAAAATTTTGGATAGGCTCATTCCTAGAGGTGGATTTGCCAACAATATTACTTAATTAATTCTGCTTTTGGTATATCATTAAGGGAAAAGAAATCAGCGACGTAAATAGACTAATTCATTCCAACCAGAAAAATTTACCAACTGGCCATTCAGCCTGCAATTGTTAATTTTATTTGCACAGATAGTTTTTTTGGTATTGAAAATGCCATGCTTCTTTTCAGATAATTGTTCTTCAAAAATATCTGTGATATTAAATAGCTTATTGGGCTGGGGAAAATATAATTGGAAGTCATAATTACTTTCCAGCAATGCTGTAGAGGAATAGGATGCCATTGTTAATGTATCATTACTTCTGTTAAATCTGATAGCATTTGTCTCGTCAAAAAAGAAAGTATCTTTTAATTGTGAAGTTTTTTTTGTAAAACGTCTTATAATAATAGTATCACTTTCTGCATCTGAAAAGCCAATTAGTGAATAACGTAATTCAGTTTTTATACATGGTGATTCACCGCAGGATGCCAGGATAAATATTAAAAAAATAACTACTGGGAAAAAGGTTTTATTACGCATATTCTATTTGACAACAGGTATAAGATTATCGTTGCTTCAGTTGCAAAATTGTTGCTTTCGGGTCAGCCGATTTAAAAACCGTATTACCCGCCACCAGCACATCAGCCCCCGCAGCAATAATTGAAGAAGCATTTTCCAATGTAACACCGCCATCTATTTCAATATGCACTTTCAATCCTCTTTCATCAATCATTTTTTTCAGTTGCTTGATTTTTTCCAGTGTAAAAGGAATGAATTTTTGTCCGCCAAAACCGGGGTTTACACTCATCATACAAACCAAATCGATTTCATGTAGTACATCTGCTAAGTCTGCAACAGGTGTATGAGGGTTGATTGCCACACCGGCTTTCATACCCAGTGATTTTATTTGTTCAATATTGCGGTGCAGGTGATGACAAGCTTCTATGTGTACGGTTAAATTATCAGCCCCGACATTTTTAAATTGTTCGGCCATTTGTTCGGGGTGTTGTATCATCAGGTGTACATCACAAACCTTTTTGGTGGTTTTGCGGATGAATTCAATAATCATCGGCCCGAAACTGATATTGGGAACAAAACGACCATCCATTACATCGAGGTGAAACCAATCTGCTTCACTTTCGTTAAGCATTTTGCACTCGGCTTCAAGGTTGATAAAGTTGGCAGCAAGTAAGGAAGGGGCGATGATTGGCATGGGGTTATTTTGCCCTGCAAGATAATTCTATTTCAGCTTATCCAAGGCTTCTTTAGCATCCGTAAAACTATTGTCTAAACTATATGCCCTCTGGTAATTCAATTTAGCTTCTCCTTTCTGACCCAGTGCTTCCTGGCATTTACCCATCCAGTAGTAAGCATCGGGAAAAGTATTGGAAAGATTATTTGCCAGTTGAAACACTTTCAATGCATCGGCCATTTTTTTCTGTTCATACAATACCCTGCCTTTTTCAATAAAGGCATTCATGTAATATTTATCATGTTGAATGGCCTGATCAAAAAGTGAAAGGGCTTTTGCTTTGTCGCCGGTATTGGAAAAGTAAATTCCTTTATAATAATATGGTTCGGCATGTATTTCTAAAGTGTCTATTTTAATCAGTGAGTCACACAGGTTAATAACTTTTGGGTTTTTGTTTTCAGCATATTTAAAAGCCAGTTCGTAATTTAGTTCAATATCAAATGGTGTCAGGTTGTAGGCTTTCTCCAGCATACTGATGGCTTCAGCTGTATTCCCTTTTTTATCCAGCAACTCCGCTTTCATTTTCAGCAACGCTGTTTGTTCCGGATTTTTTTCTAACAGTGTATTACAAAGTTGCAGTGCTTCCTCTGTTTTTTTCTGAGCATTGTAGGCACGGGCCAGTGTTACCTTAAGCAAAAAACTATTGGGTAATTCTTTTAATGCCTGGTTTAGAAATAAAATGGCAGAGTCTGGTTTTTTATCCAGCAATAAATTACTCAGACCGAAGGCATATTTCTCATCTTTTTTCAACGACCATGCTTTTTCAAAATCGGCGAGAGCTGGTTCTGTCAGTTCATTCTTATTGAGTAACACCGCCCTGCGGAAATATAACTCGTCTTTTTTTGGCTCTTGTTTAATGCTGTCTGTTAAGTCAGCATACGGAGCCTGGGTAAGCACTTTATCAAATGGGGACGAACTTTCTTTATCATTACAACTACTGACGAAAATCATTACGATTACAAGGAGACTTAATATTTTTGCCATCTTATACATTGTTCAAAAATAATTGATTTTGTAACCAGAGACATGACAATCATCTGACAAACTAAAGTTTTAACGAAAATACCTTTGCACCCGCATTGAAACGAAAAAAATGAAAAAACTTATCTTCCTGTCTGCTGTTGCTGCTACCTTGTTTTTTACTTCCTGTAATAACAGTTCAAAACTGGCAACTGTAACTCCAACCGTTGCTACAGATACTTTGCATTATCCAAATGAAACGCATTTCAAAAATATTCAGCAATTGACCTTTGGTGGCGATAATGCAGAGGCGTACTGGAGTTATGATAGTAAGTACCTGGTTTTTCAACGCACCAATGCAAAAGAAGGACTTCCCTGCGACCAGATTTTTATGGGCAAAGTGCCAAAAAAAGCAGGTGATAAGTTTAGTTATAAATTAATAAGCACTGGCAAAGGAAGAACTACCTGTCCTTTCTTTACAAAGGATGGCAAGCATATTATTTATGCATCTACTCATTTGGGCAGCAGCGAATGTCCGCCAACACCCGATAGGGCAAAGTATGGCAATAAATATATCTGGCCATTGTATGAAAGCTTCGACATTTTTATGGCAGACCTGGATGGTAAAATTGTAAAGCAATTGACTACTTCAAAAGGCTATGATGCGGAGGCGACTTTATCTCCTGATGGTGAACAAATGCTATACACCAGTGATAAAGATGGTGATATTGACCTCTATATTATGAACCTGAAGACTGGTACGGAAAGAAGAATCACCAATACATTGGGTTATGATGGTGGAGCATGGTTTAGTCCTGATGGGACTAAGTTAATCTGGAGAGCAAGCCGCCCCAAAACCGATGCAGAAATAAAAGAGTACAAAGATTTGCTGGCAGAAAATTTAGTAGCACCTACTAATATGGAAGTATATGTGGCTAATGCAGATGGCAGTAATGTCCACCAGGTTACATCTTACGGTCAGGCCAACTGGGCACCAGCTTATATGCCCGATAACAAGAGAATAATCTTTGCATCAAATCATGAATATAAAAGAGGATTCCCTTTTAATCTTTATACTATTAATGAAGATGGTTCTAATCTTCAGAAGATAAGCCGTGACAAAGGCTTTGATGCATTCCCCATGTTTTCACCCGATGGTAAGAAAATAGTTTTTTGCAGCAACCGGAATAATGGCGGCACCAGGGATACCAATGTATTTGTAGCAGATTGGGTAGAGTGATTAATTAATAATTCCGAATTAATAAATGAGTAGTAGATTTGAGTGTATTATTAATTTTTAATTATTCATTATTAATTAACTGGTATGTATCAAGGTATGCTTCATCTTCATAGCACTCTTCGCTGGGTTATTCTGATTTTATTATTGCTGGCTGTTTATAAAAGTTTTGCTGACAGGAATAAAGCATTTACTCCGGGTCATAAGAAAACCGGATTATTCCTGATGATTGCCTGTGATTTGATGTTGCTTGTTGGAGTGTACCAGTGGATTACCGGTCCGTGGGGATTAAAAAATATTCAGAATATAGGAATGAATGCAATAATGAAGAATAGTGTTTTTCGGTTCTTCGCCATTGAGCATACTATCGGAATGCTAATCGCAATAATCCTGGTTCATATTGGATACGGCTACTCAAAGAAAAATATTCCTGATGCTGTAAAGCATAAAAGAACACTATTGTTTTTCGGATTGGCGTTACTCATCATTCTCATTTCTATTCCATGGCCTTTCCGTGCTGTAGGTTCAGGAAGAACCTGGTTTCCGGGAATGTAAAAAAGACTTTCAGCTAGTTTAATGGGTTCATCTGAAAAAATCAAGAAGCAATTTCTTTGAGTGCTAGGGAAAACTCTTGCATTTCTTCAATAGTTCCCATACTTACCCGGCACCATTTGCCGCCAAAATGCTCCCGAAATTGTACGTAAATATTTTTAGCCTGCATCTGTTTAGTAAAATCTCCTTTTATTTTATCGATATTGAATAAAATAAAATTGGCGGATGATTGAATATAATCCAAACCGAGCTGTTTGAAAGTTTGATAGCAGATATTTCTTGCTTGTTCTGCTTTTTGTTTACAATTTTTTACAAAATCCTGATCATCCAGCGCTGCAGAGGCGGCTGTTACTGATACAAGACTGACGTTGGCATCAGGCCAGGGCTGAAAACTGCTTATTTTTTTGATAGTATCGGGATGAGCAATGGCATAACCTATTCTTGCACCCGCCAAGCCGTAAACTTTCGAAAAAGTTTTGGCAACAATAATATTGGGGTTGTTAACAGTCAACATTGCCAATGAAGGAAGACCAGCAAACTCGGTGTAAGCTTCATCTACAAATACCATACTCTTTTCTGCTGCCTGGTTTGCAAAATCTTTCAGCGATTCAATATCAACATGGGTTCCTGTTGGGTTATTAGGGTTGCAGATATAAACCATCCTTGTTTCGCTGTCAATACTATCTGCCATTTTGTTGAGATTGTATTTCTTTTCTTCATTCAATGCAACCCGTTTGAATGAAAGGTCGAATGCAGTTGCCTGGCTATTCCATACCCGGTAAGATGGTTCTGCTGTAACAATATTCCCTTTCTTTTTAGAAGCATACTGGCAGGTCAATCCAATGATTTCGGATGAACCAGCACCCAGTAAAATATTTTCTTCATTTACCGACCAATGGGTTGCAATTTTTTTCTTCAAAGACGATATATAATCATCGGGGTAACGGTTGGAGTTTTGATAGGTGTCTATTATTGCTTTCTTTGCTAAGGGTGATGGGCCATAGGCATTTTCATTACTATTTAGCAATATTGGATTACCGGGGAAAAAGAATTTTCTTTTTTCGGCAGCCAGAATGTTTTGCGCAAGTCCTAAACCAGCCAGGGCCAATGTACTTTGCTTCAGCCAGCGGCGGCGATCGGTAATCATAATGAAAAATTTAAGAAAAGGTACATTATTTTATAACCCCGTTTAAAACGGTATTTATCATCTTTTCCCCAATTCAATCACTTCGCAGTCTTTCATCTCTTTACCGTCAATTACAAAACGGATAAGGGTTCTTACTTTATGCCAGCCATGTTTGCCGGCAGCACCGGGGTTCATGTGCAGGCAATTGATTTTCTCATCGTACATCACTTTTAAAATATGTGAATGACCAGTGATGAATAACTGGGGTTGATGAATCTGTAATTCCTTTCTTGTTTCAGGATTATATTTTGGCGGTGAGCCACCAATATGCCGCATCATCACTTTTACTCCTTCACACATAAAAATTAATTGTTCGGGATAGATGGTTCTTATATCGTTTCCATCAATATTTCCATAAACACCTCTCACTTTGGTCTGACCGTCCCGGTCTGACCAATGACTACTTAACCGGTTGGCCAGATTTACATCTCCAAAATCCCCGGCATGCCATATTTCATCACACTTTTCAAAATGCCTGAATACGTTTTCATCCAGAAAACCATGTGTGTCCGATATAAGGCCGATTCTTGTCATTTGGTAAGCGAATTTAATTGTAAATTTGATTATGCCTTTTCACCGGAACTTCACCTATTACATCGATAAAAGAAAATGGAAATACTATTTTCTAATAGCTTCACTTGAATTAGACAAATAATTGATTAACCCGTTCTTTCAATTATTAATTACTAATTTTTAATCAGATTGTATGCCTCATTACTATCAACTCGGAAACATTCCGCATAAACGTCATACCCAGTTTCGCAAACCGGATGGAGAATTATATTCAGAACAATTATTTTCTACCGAAGGCTTTTCTAATGATTACACATTGATGTATCATGTACATCCGCCTACACAGATTATTAAAACAGAGCCGCAGGTAAGTGTGGCGCCAACCATAGCCGAAGAAAAAATGCTGCAACACCGCAGCTTTGAAGGGTTCAGGGTAAAGCCGGTAAAAGATTACCTGCAAAGCCGTGTGCCCATATTAGTGAACAATGATTGCCATATTGTATTAGCCGCACCGCAGGAAAGCATGAAAGATTATTTCTACAAGAACACCGATGCAGATGAAATGATTTTTGTGCATGAAGGAAGCGGTGTTTTAAAAACATTATACGGCGAGTTGTCATTTAGTTATGGCGATTATTTGGTTATACCAAGAGGAACGATATACCAGATTCATTTTAATGACAGCAATAACCGCTTGTTCATTGTCGAATCTTTCAGCCCCCTCCGTTATCCCAAAAGGTACATGAGTAATTATGGACAACTATTGGAGCATTCTCCTTTTTGCGAAAGGGATATCCGGGGGCCACAAAACCTTCAGACTATTGATGAGAAAGGTGATTTTTTAATAAGGGCTAAAAAGAAAGGCATGCTGTATGGCCTGCATTATGGCACTCATCCTTTTGATGTCGTGGGATGGGATGGTTGCTGTTATCCTTATGCGTTTTCAATTCATGATTTTGAACCAATAACAGGAAGAGTGCATCAGCCACCACCGGTTCATCAGACTTTTGAAGCACACAATTTTGTGGTGTGTTCATTTGTTCCCCGGTTATATGATTATCATCCTGATGCCATTCCTGCACCATATAATCACAGTAATATTGACAGTGATGAGTTATTGTATTATGTAGATGGTGATTTTATGAGTCGGAAAAATGTAACAAGAGGGATGATGACATTGCATCCAGCCGGTATTCCACACGGCCCGCATCCCGGAGCCGTACAAAAAAGTATTGGCGCAAAGGAAACGAAAGAGCTGGCAGTAATGGTGGATACGTTTCATCCGCTGATGCTGACAAAAGAAGCCCTTGAAATAGAGAATGATAACTACGTAATGAGTTGGGCAGAATAATTATAAAGAAAAATGTGGATAGTGATTATGTATTATTCACTACCCACATTTCACTACCCACCAGATTATTTTCTTTCTGAAGCACTTTCACATTTTTCCGCTTCGGTCTCTATCTGCTTCATAAATGTATGGTCATCCTTGTACCGGGCTTCCATTTCATTCTCAAACTGGTTTAATGAAGCCCCGGCAGCTTCTTTTTCGGCACCCTCAGCTGCTTTGAAAACTTTGCCATTCAGATCACACCATTTTTGGGCGATAGATGAAGGAGTGTCTTTGCTCTCACTGCATGAAACAAGTGACACACATAAAATAATAATAACAGGGAGGCTAAATGTGAATTTTCTCATGAATAAAAGGTTTATGGTTTAAATATCTGACGAATTTACTATTCAGTCACCAAACTTTTTTAAAGGGAAGAGTTTTTTTGTAAAAGTCATTTCGCTATCAGTTCATTTTTTTTTATATTCGGATTCTAAAACGATTTGTTATGCTAAAAATTGGTCACCTAAAGTCCGGGGATATTATTACTGTAAATGATGAAGGTATTATGCGGGAGGGTACTGTCGTTAGCGTCAGTCAGGAAGAAAACCAGGCATTGGTTGATAACGGCGTACAGGAATTCTGGTTCAGCCCTGCAGAAATGTATGCTGTGCCACTGGATGAGAGCCAACTTCTGAAACTGGGCTTTACAAGAGAAGAGTCTGATGACACGGTGAAATATAAAAAGGACTCTTTCCGGCTGGTTACCCCTAAAAAAGGGGATTTTTCAAATGTTGATATGTGGTGGAGAGAGGACAGACGTCACTTCAGTTTCCCGTTAGGTGTGCATGAGCTGCAAAATCTGTATCTGGATATGACCAAAGTACACCTCGATAAAGCTTAAAATCAGTTATTTAGGCAGGCTTATTCTCATTTGGTAACCTTTTTCCACATACCTGTGAAAAAGAATAAGGGTTTTTTCTTTTTTCACCTTGATAGCCCTACCTTTGCGTTCCTAAAAAAAATATGTCGAAACAACCCCTTATTAAACAAGATGGTGTAATCTTAGAAGCCTTATCAAATGCTATGTTCAGGGTGAAGCTTGAAAATGGCCATGAGATATTAGCCACCATCTCGGGGAAAATGAGAATGCACTATATCCGCATTCTGCCGGGAGATAAAGTAGGGGTTGAGTTGTCGCCATATGATTTAACAAGGGGAAGAATAAATTTCAGATATAAGTAGAAACAAGGCATGCCTTGTTTTAAAAAACAAAAGAAATGAAAGTAAAAGCATCCATTAAAAAGCGTAGCGTTGATTGCAAAATTGTTCGCCGCAAAGGTGTATTGTATGTAATCAACAAAAAGAATCCCCGCTTCAAACAAAGACAGGGTTAATTCTTAAAACGTAAACTTTTAAAAGATAAATTAATAATATGGCTCGTATTGCCGGTGTTGACTTACCAAAAACAAAAAGAGGCGAAATAGGACTTACCTATATATATGGTATTGGCCCCTCTACTGCTAAATATATTCTGGATAAGAATAGTATTGATCGCAACAAAAAAGTGAATGAGTGGAATGACGAAGACTTAAATGCCATTCGTAACACCATTACTGAAGAGTTGAAAGTGGAAGGACAGTTGCGTTCTGAAGTACAGATGAGTATTAAGCGTTTGCTTGATATCGCCTGCTACCGTGGACTTCGCCATCGTAAAGGTTTACCGGTTCGTGGACAGCGTACTAAAACAAACAGCCGTACAAGAAAAGGTAAGCGTAAGACAGTTGCAGGTAAGAAAAAAGCAGCTAAGAAATAAGCTATCAGCTAAAATCTGAAGGCTTTTAGCTTTTAATATTGCACCAATACTACTGAACTAATTACGGAAACCCGGGTGCAGGTGGAGAGTTAGTTCAGGTCTTGCTGCTGGCAGGATTATTTAAAAACAAAGATTACCTAGAACAAACAATTATGGCAAAAGCCCAACAACAAGCTTCCAGCCCAAAAGCGGCAGCAAAGAAAAGAGTAGTAAAAGTTGATGCATACGGAGATGCTCATATCTCTGCTACTTTCAACAATATAATTATCAGCCTTACTAACAAAACAGGTCAGATTGTAGCATGGAGCAGTGCTGGTAAGATGGGTTTCAAAGGTTCAAAAAAGAATACCCCTTATGCTGCGCAGATGGCTGCATCAGATGCTGCCAAAACTGCATTGGACGCTGGTTTGAAAAGAGTGGATGTGTATGTAAAAGGACCAGGATCTGGCCGTGAAGGTGCTATCCGTTCTTTGTCTCAGTCAGGTATTGAGATTGTGATGATTAAAGACGTTACTCCATTGCCACACAATGGTTGTCGTCCTCCGAAGAAAAGAAGAGTATAATGCCCCCAATCCCCTTAGGGGGAGTAAGGAAGTTTATATAGTTATAATTGCTTTGAAAGGATCAAGGCAGTTCATTTAAAAAAGGGTGCCCGATTTATTTTTTACGATTTTTTACCGATCGTAGCACCGTTACAAAAAAAATCGAAATGAATAAAAACTATGGCAAGGTACACTGGTCCAAAGACCAAGATTTCCCGTCGTTTCGGTGA
>JANMFO010000162.1:0-3962 GCA_031374245.1 Chitinophagaceae bacterium
CGTCTGCCCACGAAACAATATCACTGGCCACACCAGATGACGTAAAGGTGGCTCCTCCATCATTTGCATTTGTAAAAAACACGGTACCCGCTGAAGCGCCAAATCCCGAACCGGTAATCGTAATAAAATCGCCGGGGACAATCGTACCGCCATTTGTAGTACCGGGTGAAAACCCTGTGATTGCTTCTATTTGATTTCCCGAAATAGCCAAAGGCGTTCTTGGTTGAAATACATCTCCGTTAATTTTTTTTGCTTCCTGACCGGTCAATCGGTTTATTGTCTGAAATATTTCTTGTTCGTTTTTTGTGGTTCTGTCAGACAAATCAAAATAGGAGTTATTATTATTTGTCAAACATCCCTGGGCATCGGCATAGGTTAACAACTGCAATGCCTGAGGATTCTTTGACCTGAAATCTTTATCATCATTTAATTGATTGTTTGCTTCCAGCATCAACAGGTATTCATGTTGCTGATCCAACTGCAATGATGGATTTACCTGTGTAGCTATATTGCCATAAATACCACCAAGCGTAATTACATACACTTCACTTTGATTGCTGTAATTTTTAAGCCATGCAGTTACCTGAAGTTTGTTGAGTGTATTTACATTCCCGGTTGTTTTATCAATATACGTATGCTTATCTGTTACCTTACCCAAGACAATATATTGTGCCCTGGATACCCGCTGTTCAACTGAAACGGAGTAATACATACATTGGGCAAATGAATTTTGAAACGATATTAGCAAAAAGGCGGCAATGACCAGCCGATAGATGATGTTGTTATTCACAGGTAATTGATTTTAATATCCAAATTTAATAAAAAAAATCTCATTTACAGAATGCCTTATTAAGGAACCAACAAATCAATTCTTCAAAGTATATTTGATTTTATACGACTATGGACAAGGATCTCCTTTACCAGATTGCTTTAACGCTTATACCCAACATCGGCCCGGTGCAGGCAAAAATTTTATTGCAGCATTGCAATGCAGAAGAAATTTTTCATGCTAAAAAATCATTCCTGGAAAAAATTGAAGGCATTGGGCCGGTAAGGGCTGCTTCTATTACAGCTTATAAAGATTTTACAATCGCCGAAGAAGAAATAAAGTTTATTGAAAAATATAAAATCAAGCCGCTGTTTTTAACAGATGCTGATTATCCAAAACGATTATTGAATTGTTACGATTCACCCACCCTGCTCTATTACCGTGGCTCAGCCGATTTGAATACTGCTAAAATCATTTCTATAATCGGAACAAGAAGCCATACTGAATATGGAAAACAAATAACTGAAAAACTGTTGAAGGAATTAGCTGAACAAAATGTACTGGTTATAAGTGGTCTTGCTTATGGCATTGATGCCATTGCACATAAGTCAGCCATTAAAAATCAATTACCTACCGTTGGTATACTGGCGCATGGATTAGATCAAATATATCCATCTGAAAATGCAGGACTGGCAAAAGATATGATAAAACATGGCGGCGGCTTGCTTACCGAATTCAGGAGTAATACAATACCGGACAGGCATAATTTTCCTACCCGCAACCGGATTGTGGCTGGCATGAGTGATGCTACCGTTGTAATAGAAACAGGAATAAAAGGTGGCAGTATGATTACTGCAGAATTAGCCAACAGTTATAATAAAGAAGTATTCGCTTTACCCGGAAAAATAACTGATACCAAAAGTGCAGGTTGTAATTATCTTATCAGGAACAATAAAGCCTTCCTTCTTACAGATGCAACAGAATTAATACAGGCAATGAACTGGGAAGACAAGACGAAAAGCAAAAAGACAAAAAAGAACCAAAGGGAACTGTTTATCGAAATGACAGCAGATGAAAAAATTATTATTGACATTTTAAGGGAAAAAGAAAAAGTATCTATTGATGAAATCAATTTTAAAAGTGGCCTGAGCAGCAGCGCCGTTGCCGCTGGCATATTAAGCCTTGAGTTACAAAACGTCATATTATCTTTGCCCGGCAAGCTTTACCAAATTGCCTGATTATCAGGCAACGAATGCATCAACCTTGTTGTCCTTAGTAAACTAAAAGATAGTTATCTGTCGTTTGTAACCTGATGAAGCTGTTTTATAAATTTATAGCCTTATTCTCCCTTGGGCTTTTATTGCTGGATGCACAAACAGTGTTAGCACAAGCCTGCACTACATTGGGACAAACACCAGCAACAGCTTTTCCTGTTTGTGGTACTACTACTTTCAGGCAAAATAATGTTCCACTTTGCAGTACCAATAATCTATTTGTACCAGGTTGCTCAGGCACTGGTGCTGCTGATTATGAAAACAAAAATCCTTTCTTTTATAAATTTACCTGCTACACTGCAGGCACATTAGACTTTTTAATAACCCCGATTGCAGCCAACGAAGATTATGACTGGCAACTATATGATATAACAGGCCGTAATCCCAATGATATTTTTACGGTTAATTCACTGGTTGTAACGGGTAATTGGGCTGGCTCTTATGGAGCAACTGGTGCATCATCAAGTGGAGTGAATTTTATTCAGTGTGCTTCTGCACAAGGGGGAACCGCACCTACTTTTGCTTTAAGCCCCAATCTTATTGCAGGTCATGAATATTTATTGATGATAAGTCATTATTCTGATGGACAAAGTGGTTATGATTTATCATTCGGAGGTGGCTCCGCCGTTATTACTGACCCGCTTAAACCACATATGGTTAAAGTAGTACCTGATTGTGATGGTAAGAAAATCACATTGACGCTGAATAAAAAAATAATTTGTACCAGCATTACTGCTAGTGGCAGTGAATTTAGCATAGATGCAATGTCATCTGTTGCGGTGGGAGCTGTGACCGATTCCTGTGCCTTTGGCTTCGATTTTGACGAAGTGGTTATCACTTTGGCTTCAGCATTAACAAGCGGAACACACCAATTGATTATTCATAACGGCACCGATCTTAACACATTACTGGATAACTGCGGCAATGCAATTCCTTCCGGGGAAACTATCTCTTTCGATTATTTTATTCCTCAACCCATTCAGGCAGATAGTATCAGCAAAACAACATGTGCTACTGATTCAGTCAAACTTTACTATCCCAAGAAAATTAAGTGTTCTACCATTTCTCCATCCGGCAGTGATTTTTCTGTAACCGGACCAACACCAGTAACTGTTGTGAGTGCAAAAGGTAATTGTGTAAATGACCTGACTGATTATGTGGTTATAAAATTTGCATCCCCTATTTATATAAAAGGAAATTATAATCTTGCCATTCAACCCGGTATTGACGGCAGTCCCATTTTTGATGTATGCGGTCAACCGTTATTACCACAGGCCCTTCCTTTTAATACAGCCGATACAGTTTCTGCATTATATAGTTACACATCCCAACTGGGTTGCCAAAGGGATACACTAACCTTTTCCCATGACGGTGCACATGATGTAAACAGCTGGAACTGGATTTTTAATACCGGGACACCCATTACGACTCAAACACATACTATCATCTGGCCGGCTACAAGTACCAATACTATTCAACTAATAGTAAGCAATGGTGTTTGCAAGGATACTGCTAACAGTACGGTAGTATTTGATAATGAAGTGAAAGCTATTTTTACTACAGCTGATTTTATTTGCCCGGAAGATCGGTTAGAAGTGTTCAACGAGAGTAAAGGACAGATAAACAGGTGGAAATGGAATTATGATGTTATTGGCAGCAGTACATTAAAAAATCCACCGCCCTTTTTATTTCCCACACTTAATAAAGAAGCTTACTATACTGTAAAATTAGTAGCCTATAACGATGCACTGAATTGCAGTGACAGCATCCGCAAAACATTAACTGTATTAGACCATTGTTTTATTGCCGTACCAACTGCTTTTACACCTAATAATGATGGGTTGAATGATACCTTCTGGCCGCATAATGCACTGAAAGCCGATAATCTTGAATTCAGGGTGTACAACCGCTGGGGGCAA
>JANMFO010000196.1:0-6364 GCA_031374245.1 Chitinophagaceae bacterium
GATTATGTAATTCATCATATGAATTTGCCCAAAAACCTGCAGAAGAATATCAGTTTCACTTATTATGAGGCAGGTCATATGATGTATATACATAAACAATCGCTGCTGAAACTTAGAAAGGATTATAATCAATTTATGAATGATGTGCTTTCAGAAATTCAATAGTATTACTTATGGAAAATAACAGGCGTAATTTTTTACGAAAAGCAGGAGCATTTTCTGCTACTGCCTTTTTATCATCCTTATCGCAGCCAGCCTGGAGCAGAAATTTAGAAGCTGCAATAAGAAATGCAGAAGGCATTTCGCCTGCTGACCTTGCAACCGAAGAAGACTTCTGGTATTATATCCAGCAATCATTTACGGTATCGCCTTCGCTTATTAATTTAAATAATGGTGGTGTAAGCCCCGCACCCAAAACGGTGCAGGATGCAATGAAACGATACTATGATTATTGTAATGAAGCTCCCAGCTATTATATGTGGAGAATACTAGACCAGGGAAGAGAACCATTAAGAAACAATCTTGCAAAACTGGCTGGTTGTTCACCGGAAGAAATTGCGATTAACAGAAATTCATCCGAAGGATTAGAGACGGTAATTTTTGGTTTGCAATTAAAAGCCGGTGATGAAATAGTGGCCGCCAAACAGGATTATCCAAACGTAATTAATGCGTATAAGCAACGGGAATTAAGAGACGGAATAAAAATGGTCTGGATAAACCTCGAACTGCCAAGCGAAGATGAAAATTACCTGGTGCAGCAATATGTGAATGCCTTTACTTCAAAAACGAAAGTGGTAAATATTACGCATATTATCAACTGGAACGGACAGATATTACCAGTAAAAAAGATTGCTGCCGAAGCACATAAAAGAGGAATAGAAGTAGTAGTAGACGGGGCGCATAGTTTTGCGCATTTCGATTTTAAAATCCCAGATTTAGATGCAGATTATTTTGCTGCCAGTTTGCACAAGTGGTTATATGCACCTATCGGCAGCGGATTGTTATATGTACGGAAAGAAAAAATAAAAAGCATCTATCCGATGTTTGCAATGGACAATCCATTGAAAGATGATATACGGAAATTTGAAGCTCTTGGTACCCGGCCTATGTTTATTGAGCAGGCCATCGGCAAGGCCATTGAGTTTCATGATATGATTGGCAGCGAACGAAAAGAAAAGCGGCTGCACTATCTTAAAAATTACTGGATGGAAAAAGTAAAAGACATTCCGAAAGTAAAACTGAATACTTCGATGCATCCGAAATTTGGTTGTGCCATTGGTAATGTGGTAGTAGAAGGAAAGAAACCCGGCGAGCTGGATTCGTTCCTGCTGGACAAATATAAAATACACACTGTAGGTATTGAATGGGAGAATATAAAAGGAATACGAGTAACGCCGAATGTTTATACAACTACAAAGAACTTAGATGTATTGGTGGAAGGGATTATGCAATTTGCTAAAATCTGAATCTAATTATTAAAATGCTTGAATGATAAGAATTATTTTGATTTTCTGCTTTCTTTTTTCATCAATCCTGGCTTTTTCACAAACTCAAAGAATTGCAGATATACTTAAGGATAAAGAAATTAAAACTGAGTATTATGAACTAGCGGCAGCTGGTAGTAAAGTTTTATTTCTTCCCATGGAATTTGGTAAATCTATATTTACTTACAGTCAGCAAGATGCCATTAAGAATCTGAAGAATGCAAACATTGCAAGAATTGATCTTGTTTATTCAGATTATCCGAGCAATCAAAATTTTTCTCCGCTAACAAAAAAGCGGCTAGAAAGTTTGCACAAGATTCTTCCTGAATTATTGGATAAGCCTGGAATTGAATTTAGAAAAATCAGGCAGACAATTGGTAAAACAAAAGCAGTTGCAGAGACACTTGAACACGGATTTTTTATTTATTTCCGTCCATTGCCAACAAAGAGTGCTACAAAAAAGGAAGTTGAAAAACTTAAAATAGCATTAAGCGGTGGTGATGAAGATACTTTCTCAGATAGTGATAAGTTTGAAAGCGATTCTGCCGGCTCATATTTTTGGTGCTGGCAAGTAACTGTCTCTTTTGATACAAGTATTGGCTATATCCCTAAAATTCCAGACGGTGCTATAAGAACAATTTCTAAGATAACGTTGAAAGAAGCTATTAGTAAGGAATATATAAATAAAGATGATGAGAAAAACTATTTGGTTTGGGGAGACTCTGTCTATCTAATTGAAGATCGCAGAGATGAAGATTGCTCTTCTGATGGAAGTTATTCTATATATGATTTGGCAGATTCTACAGTTTCGGCAGTGTTTAAAAGAAATAGGTGGGATAAGGCAACAATCATAGCAGATGTCACAGGTAGTATGTACCCATATACGGGCCAATTATTAAAATGGCTTAAACTTACATTGACTGATAAAGGAAAGCGACATTTTGTTTTCTTTAATGACGGAGATAATAAAGAAGATAAGGATAAAGTAATTGGCAAAACAGGGGGAATTTATTCGACATTTAGCAATATGTATGATGAAGTGGAGAAAACTGCCATAAAAGCCATGGAAAGTGGCAGTGGCGGGGATGCTCCGGAAAACAATATCGAAGCATTGCTTGAATCAGATAAACTATGTGCTGACTGCGACTCAATCGTAATGATAGTCGATAACTGGGCATCTATAAAGGATCTTTCTTTACTGGGGAAATCGCATAAGCCAATAAAGGTTGTAGTGTGTGGAGTTTTGGATAGAATCAATAAGGATTATTTAAAATTAGTCAGGAATACAAAAGGGTCTTTGCATTTGATTGAGGAGGATATTTATAATCTTGCTGAGCTAAAAGAAGGAGAAACTATCAAAATTCATGGAAGAGTTTATAGGCTAATAAAGGGAGAATTTGTTGATACAGGAAGTTCTTCAATTTAGTTTAATATCTGCACTAGTTTTTCTTATTTCGTAAATTATAAAAGTATTCTATTTATCCTTTTTTGAGTGATGTGAGTAAATTACATTCTTAATATCAGGATTTGTCCACACCACTCACCAACCGGAAAATAAATCTCTTACAAGCCACTTCTATCAATATGATAGATATGGTGGGTATAGGTCCATTTGTAGTAATGCCATTTGTGGTAGCACAATTCAATAATGGTTTGTTTATCTGGGCATGGATATTCGGTGCCTTCACTGCTTTTATGGATGCAATGGTTTGGAGTGAGTTGGGAGCAAAGTATCCGCTGGCTGGTGGTACGTATAATTTTCACCGTATTGCATTTGGAGAAAAAGGTGGTAAGCTGATGAGTTTTTTATTTGTCTGGCAAACTTCTATACAAGCTCCGTTGGTGGTCGCTTCCGCTGCTATTGGTTTTGCTCAATACCTTACCTATATCGTTCCGTTAGAGTTGTGGCAGCAGAAAATTGTTTCTGGTGGATTAGTGATTTTAGTTTTCTTATTGCTCTACAGAAAAATTGAAACCATTGGGAAAATTTCTGTAGTGATGGGAAGTATTGTTGTACTGACAATTGTCTGGATAATTGTAAGCGGACTAATGGCACAGCAACAACCTGTAAAACTATTACCCACCGGTAATGAATCTTTTTTCACCCTCGCTTTTTGGGCTGCTATCGGGCAGGCTTCTGTAAAAACGGTGTATGCATACCTGGGTTATTATAATGTTTGTCACCTCGGTGGTGAGATAAAGAACCCCGGTAAAAATATTCCCCGCAGTATTTTTATTTCCATCATTGGTATTTCTACTTTGTATTTACTGATGAATATAAGTGTGATGGGAGTGATACCGTGGGAGGTGGTTAAGTCTGATGATAAATACTTAGTCAGCACTTTTATGCAACTGATATATGGCAACCAGGCAGGAGTGATTGTAACGGTTTTAATTCTCTGTATTGCATTCTCCTCTTTGTTTGCTGTAGTACTCGGTTATTCAAGAGTACCGTATGCGGCTGCGGTGGATGGAAATTTCTTTAAACCCTTTGCCAAACTGCATCCGACAAAAAACTTCCCTTATGTGTCGCTGATAGTTTTATGTGCATTGGGTTTTGTATTTAGTCTTTTGTTTAAACTGGCTGACGTTATCAGTTCAATATTGGCGATGCGTATTATCGTTCAGTTTATCGGCCAAGGTGTTGGTGTTTCATTACTTCGTAAAAAATTTGGTACAGAAGGTTTGCCTTTTAAAATGTGGTTATTCCCCATGCCGGTTATTATTTCTGTTGCTATCTGGATATTCTTATTTATTTCTACGGGTTGGTTTGCATTATGGGGTAGTTTGATTGCAATATCTGGAATGGTTGTGTACTTTATCATTAATAGCAGTAAGAAAAGTTGATATTTCAGCTTTGCTCAGCAGCGAACAGAACGTATAAGAGTGCGACGCAACAGCCGATGATAGTAGTACTGTCGTTGGCTACCTATTTTCCCACATATCCACAACTTGTCCCGTTTCTACGGGATACTGTCTTGTTCATATTACCATTAAATTATTTTTCTATTACATTTGTCACAATCAAACCCCAATGAATGAGTAATCCGAAGGGAAAACTGATAGCAATAGGTGGAGCAGAACATAAAGGCACTGAATTGGAAGCAGACGGTTTTCATCGTAACAACCTCAATTTTTTTGAACTCGGCATTCTTCGCCGGGTGGTGGAAGAAGCTGGTGGCACGGCTGCCCGCATTGAAGTAATTACTACGGCTTCCATGATTCCTTATGAAGTAGGAGAAAATTACCTGAATGCATTTGGAAAAATTGGCTGCACCAATATTGGTGTAATGCATATCCGCACCCGGCAGGATGCAATGGACAAGGAATTTATAGACCGTATCCGGGAATGTGATGCAGTAATGTTCAGTGGTGGTAACCAACTTCGCTTAAGTGCAACAGATGGCGGCACAGAATTTCTTTCCATTCTTAAAAAAAGATATAAGGAAGAAAATTTTTTGATTGCCGGAACAAGTGCCGGAGCAATGGCCATGAGCAATACCATGATTTATGAAGGCAATGCGGCAAGGGCACATTTAAAAGGGGAAGTAAAAATTACAACCGGACTGGGTTTTCTAAATTCAGTAATTATTGATTCGCATTTTGAAAAGAGGGGACGATTTGGACGCTTGGCACAAGCAGTAGCGGCCAATCCCGGTTGTATTGGCATTGGTTTGGGAGAAGACACCGGTATGCTGATTACCGAAGGAAACAAAATGGAAGCTATCGGCAGCGGTCTCGTAATTATTATTGACGGGCATGATATTTTGCATTCCAACATTGCAGATATTCCGGATGGTAACCCTATCAGTTTGGAGAACCTGAAAGTGCATTTCTGTGAAAAAGGGAATGGTTATCTTATTAAAGAAAGAAAATTTTTACCAGAGGCAAGTGATGGATCGGTTATTAAGAAGCAGGTGGATGTGGAATGATAGTTTGAAGTTTAAGGTTTGAAGTTTAAAGTTCATTAACAACGCAACTCTTTTATAACAAATAAGCATCTGGTTATCCGGGTGCTTTTGTATTTTTAAGTATTAATAATTTAGTATGAAGAAGCTTTTATTCGTCTCCGCTATTCTTTTTCTTTCCTGTGCTTTTACGCTGCAAAAGAAAAATAAGGTCATCTTTTTTGGTGATTCTATTACAGAACTCGGAGTAAAGCCCGGCGGTTATGTAACAAGAGTTGACAGTATGTGCAAGCTGGAAGGTAAAGGCAGCGAATATGATTTTGCCGGGGCCGGCGTTAGTGGAAATAAAGTGTATGACTTATACTTACGGTTAGAAGAGGATGTGCTGAGTAAGAATCCTGATGTGGTGGTAATATATGTGGGTGTAAATGATGTTTGGCATAAAACATTATTGGGTACAGGTACCGATGCAGACAAGTTTGAGAAATTCTACCTTACTATTTTAAAAAAGCTGAAAGAGAAAAATATCAAAGCCATTCTTTGCACACCGGCAGTGGTGGGAGAGAAGACAGATTTTTCTAATCCATTAGATGGGGATTTGAACCGCTACAGTAATATTATCCGGGATATGGCAAAGAAAAATAATCTTCCGCTGGTTGATTTACGGCAAAAATTCCTCGACTATTACAAAACAAATAACCCTAAGAACGAGGAAAAAAATATTCTTACTTATGACAGGGTCCATCTGAACGCAAAAGGTAACCAGCTGGTGGCTGATGCTATGTGGGGTGCAGTGAAAGGGCTTTAAATAAGTTTTTTCAGCAGCTCTGAAATTTCTTTATAATGATTCATATTCATCAGGTGTGTGCCATTTTTTATGGTGTAATCTGCTTTTACTAAACGATAGGGGAGTAAATTGTCTGATGTGCCATGAATGTGAATTACGTTATCGGGGATTACTTCGTTTTGCCA
>JANMFO010000204.1:0-1959 GCA_031374245.1 Chitinophagaceae bacterium
TATATTTCCGATTGAGCAGTGATTCCTGGCTGCTCGAACAATGAATTTTCCACCTGCCGCAATATTTGCTTGTTAACTGCGATTGTAAAGAGACACTCAGCCTAGAAACAAATAACAAAAGCTTATGAATGAATGGATAGAATTTCTTGGGCGATCAGTATTCATTGGTATTGGTGCTACTTTGTTAATGGATTTATGGGGAATAATTCTCAAACAATTTTTTGGAATTAAATCATTAGACTTTGGTATGCTTGGGCGATGGGTTGGACATCTTTTTCATGGACAATTTTCGCACAAAAATATTACAACCACAAAAGCTATAAAAGGCGAAAAAATCATTGGATGGACCGTTCATTATATTATCGGGATTACATTTGCGGCTTTATTAATATCGCTATGGGGCATTGAGTGGATAATGCATCCGGTAATTTTACCAGCTATATTTATTGGTATCGTTACAGTAGTTGCTCCCTTTTTCATATTGCAACCGGGTATGGGCTTAGGTATTGCGGCATCTAAAACCCCAAACCCAAATATGGCAAGAATAAAAAGTCTTCTTACCCATTTTATCTACGGCATTGGGCTTTATCTGTCAGCATTACTCTTAAATACATTTACTACGGCCTGAAACTCGCCTTGAAAATAATGCAGAACACAACAACGGCGCAACAAATGCCATAAGCCCAACTATATCTTCCCTAATTTTACCTATGCGCCAACTTGCTGCAATAATGTTTTCCGATATGTCTGGTTATACCGCCCTTATGCAGGAAAATGAACAATTGGCAACAATCAAGATCCGGAGACTGAAGGAAGTTTTGGAAACTTCTGTTTCTGCTTGTCATGGAAAAATTCTTCAATACTATGGTGATGGTGCTTTAAGCATTTTTAACAGTGCTATAGACGGGGTTAGCTGTGCAGTGAAAATACAACAGGCATTACAACAGGAACCCAAAGTAGATTTGCGGATAGGTATCCATACAGGAGATATTTCAATAGAAAATGAAACCATATATGGAGATGGCGTTAATCTTGCATCAAGGATTGAATCACTTGCTGTTCCGGGTTCAATTTTTATTTCAGAAAAAGTATTTGATGAAATAAAAAACCAGGAAAATCTTGCAGCCCGGGAAATGGGTTACTTTGAATTTAAGAATATTATAAAGCCTGTCCGCATATTTGCCATAGATATCAAAGGCCTTGTTGTTCCTGCCCGTGATGAACTAAAAGGAAAAACCAAACAGCCTGTTAACCGCCTTGCCGTGTTGCCTTTTGTAAATATGAGTGCCGACCCCGAAAATGAATACTTCAGTGATGGTATTACAGAAGAATTATTGAATGCATTTACTAAAGTAGATGGCCTCCAGGTAACCTCAAGAACTTCGGCCTTTGCATTTAAAGGAAAAAATACTGATATCCGTGAAATTGGCATACAGCTAAATGTAGACAGAATACTGGAAGGAAGTGTACGAAAAGCCGGTAACCAGGTACGCATTTCGGCGCAGCTGATAAATGCAGCTGACGGTTATCATATCTGGAGCGAAAATTATGACCGTGACCTTACTGATATATTTGAAGTGCAGGATGAGATCAGCACTATCATTGCGAATAAGTGCCGTGAGAATTTGATTGCGAAGAACCCCGAAAAACTTGTAAAAATCCCAACTCAAAATATTGAGGCCTATACACTGTTTTTGCAGGGCCTTCATTTCCATAATAAAATAACACCAAAGAATACTAAAAAGGCCATAGCTCTTTTTGAAAAAGTAATCACTCTGGAGCCTGATTATGCCAATGCTTATGCTATGGCTGCAACAGGTTATGCTTCCTTAGGCGCTACAGGACAAATGCTTCCCGATAAAGCTTTTGAAGTGGTGCATAGATATAGTGATAAGGCAATACAATTAGATAGTTCACAGGCAGCAGCATATTCGGCAAAAGGCGCTGCCTTTTTGCTTT
>JANMFO010000236.1:0-9624 GCA_031374245.1 Chitinophagaceae bacterium
TCTTGTGTAGCTTTTTCTGAACTGTTAGTTTTTTGCTCAGCCCATTTGGAAATAGCTTTATCAAATCGATCCTGGTTAAAGGGTTTTAATAAATAATCAACCGCATGTGCTTCAAATGCTTTGATAGCATACTCATCAAAAGCAGTGGTGAAAATAACAGATGGTGGCTGTTCAATCAGTTCCAGCATTTCAAAGCCTGTTATTTTTGGCATTTGAATATCTAAAAAAATCAAATCCGGTTGGTGCTGCTGAATAGCTTTTAACCCTTCAAAGCCATCACCACATTCCTGCATCAGTTGCAGTTGCGGATGTTGCTGTAAATATTCGTTGACAATGCTTCTTGCCAATGGCTCGTCATCTATAATAATTACTTTGCTCATGATATTATCCTTGCGGAATTTTTACTATAGTTGTAAAGATATTTTCTTTTGCGCCAGTGGTCAATAAATCTGTTCTGGCAAATAATAAATATAATCTTCGTTGAATTGATTTTAACCCAAAACCCGTTCCTTGTTTTGGTGATGATGTTTCCGGATCGAATGGGTTTAGAACTCTTATGACTAAATTGTTTTCTTCTTTAGCTGCATATAATCGTATCACGGTATCCCCGGTTGTATCGTATAAGCCAAACTTAATTGCATTTTCGACAATAGGCTGAAGTATCAATGCCGGTAATTTCAATTGTTGTGTGTTGTCATCAATTTCAATTTCAGTAGCAAGACGGTTACCAAACCGTACTTTTTCAATATCAAGATAGAGTTGCAGGTATTGTAATTCTTCCTTCAGGGTTACCCATTGTGTTTCTTCTTTTTTGATAGTACCTCTGAGAAAATCAGATAATTGTTGTACCATTTTCCGGGCTTCCTGTGGTCTGCTGCCAATCAGTGCATTAATAGAATTTAAACTATTGAATAAAAAATGCGGCTGTAATTGCTGGCGAAGTTTAAACAGTTCGGCTTCTTTGGCTAATTTTTCAGCATCGGTTTTTCGATTATCATTTTCTTTTTGTTCCTGCTGGTTATACCAGAGAATACTTATCAACGTTACGCAACCCAGCAGTAAGAATGCAATGCTGAAGCGGATGGAGAGTGAATGATCTAATAAATCTGTATACCCTTCATAATGACTAAGAGAAATCTTCAGTATCCATTTGACTAAAAGCAACCAGACAATTGTGAGAAAAAGACAAATGGAAAAGATATTGATGTACTGTTGCCCTTTGGGTAAATAATACCGGAGTGTATTCATTACCAGCAGACAGGCCAATAGTAATAATGTATTGCTGATAGCACTGTCAATAATTGCAGCGTTCCATGGTAATCCAAAGAAATGAAGCACCATAATATTGTCCGCTACCATCACCAGCCAGCAGATGACAAAGATGATCAGGAATTTTAGTATCGACAATGGTGTATTTGACATGCCGCTTTAAGCCAGGTTCAGTAGCTCCATTGTATTTCCAAAGCGGATTTGTTCCGCTTTTTTATGAATAATATGAAGATAGCTGTCTGCATTTTCCCGTTCTTCAATTCTTGAATAAACTTCAGCGCCGTCTATCAGCTCATTTAACTGGTATAATTCACTTACACTGATAAACTGCCACTGAACTAATTGATGGTTATTATTGAAGAACATATCTTCTTCTTTGCCACCCAGTAGTTGTGCTTTGTGAAAGGCTTCTTCTTTGCTGCCTGCAGTTATTAACCGGAGTTGTTCATCAAACTGTGCAGTATGATCGCCATCACCACAGATGATGCGAAATACCATTTTTGTAAGGTACCAGTTCATGTTGCTTGGTTTTTGGTTTATATCCTTCTGTCCGCTTTAAGCCGACTAACGGATGCTAAAAGCTTTTAATTTCTATTCCTCCAAATATTACGGTGCCTTTAAGCAGTAATATTTTTCCGGAAAGTTCTGTTGCAGCAGCAATGGATCGTTTATCTTCCAGTCCGCCGAAAATGGTGACTGCTTCAGACTTTACTTCCCAATTAGCGGGTACTATCAATTTAGTACCTCCAAAAATGGTAGTAATTTCAATGGTTACTTTCCCCTCAATATCTGCCTGGGAAAGATTTAATTCGGTGCCGCCGAAGATGTTGACAATGTCACCACCTTTAAAATTTTTGGATAAAATATTTTTTTTATCACCGCCGAAAATGGAAGTAGAATCCACGAAATCATCTTTGCTCCATGTTTCACCATCGCTTAGTATCGAACTGCTGCTTTGTGAACCAGTATTTTTTTTTTCATTCCAGGCGCATTGCTCCCAACTTTTGCGGCGGGGTCGGATGATAAGGAATGCTCCAACGCCAATTAAAAGAACTGGCCATATATAACGGCGTATTGCCAGATCAGGAAAAAAATCTCGCAACAGAAAAGCTGAGCCGAGCATGATAAGTATAAGCCAGGCACCTCCACGAAAACCATGCTTGAAGCCTATGAACAAACCAAGGGCAATCAGGAACATCTGCCAGCTGAATACCCAAAAAGGCAGATCGGGAATACTTGTCTTCAGTAATGCAGCAACACCTATCAAAAGGATAAACAGACCTGTCCAGATATGACTGTGACCACTTCGGGTTTCCATTTTTTGTTCCCAGCGTTTTCTGCGTTCTTCAAACCGTTCATTAAACCGGTTTCCTAAATCTTCTCTCATTGCTTTTCAATTTGATACAAATCTATGGGGGGAATTCATAGTTGGCAACAAGGAATGGGTACTATGCAGCCTGAAGTCGGTGAATGGGGGAAATGCAGGGGTGAAATAGGGTACAAATATTAAAACGGGCTATTAGTTCAGCGAACTGCTCCATATTAATTGATAAGGGTCTTTTTTGCCTTTTATACAAGTAAAGAGGAAGCAAGTAATAAATGGCATGTTGATGTGTTCTTCTCCATTCTCAAAATCAATAGCCATCGTACCGCTTACATAAGTTTCTGTAGAGGATGTTTCAAGTGCTTTTAAACCGGGCGGCATTTTTTCATTTTCATAGCCCAGCTCATAACGACGGTAAGCTAATCGTTCCACCAGGTTTTGAATAAATTCCGGTTGATCGAAGGCGGTGGAGATATGTAATGACTGTTTCATATCAAGGGCTTTTCTTTTTACAGAACCTTTTCTATCTGCACCTTGTCTGCCGCACCGGTTCTTTATCTTACTTACGTATTAGATGCAGTAAACGCCTTGTTTGCTTATTAAGGGAATGTGAAAGTTGGGGGCTAAGGCACAATAAAAGAATCGCCATCGGAATACATGATGGTGAGAAGGCATATTCTATTGTGCGAAATTGAAAGTAAAGAAAAAATAAGTTAATCTATTGGCAGATTCATCTTCTTCAGGAAAGCTATGTGCCGGGGATCACCCTCCAGATTTTTTAGTAAAGGATCGCCTTTCAACCAGTATAACCAACTGTCTTTTTTATTATACGCTGTCTCCAGCCAGGTAAATGCCAAATCTTTTTCTCCACGAAAAGCATAGAGCTCTGCCAGCAGATAGCTCCAGTTATTTTGATACTTTTCTAAAAACTCTTTCAGCGTTTCATCGGCTTCTTTTTTTCGTTCGAGTGCATGGTAGGCCAATGCCAATCCAAATGTTTTAAAAATTTCAAGATTTTCCTGCTGCATTTCTTTCAATGCAAGATCAGGTTTTCCCATCAACAAATAGTTTCTGCCCTGGTATAAGTGGGCCCGTTGAAATTGTGGATCCAACTCAAGAATTTTTTTGAAAGATAAAATTGCTTCATCAAGATGACCAGCAGAAGTCAGAACATTGCCAAGGTTCATATGAATAATTGGTTTGAGCGGATTCAACAGAATAGATTTTCTATAAAACTGTTCAGCTTCTTTCCAATGACCCCATGGTTGACGAACACTTCCCAGCCCATTTATTATTTCTGCATTTCCCGGCTCCAGGCTAATAGCCATTTGGTAAGCTTCATCGGCCCCCTGCCAGTCGAAATCGTGGTATAGTTTAATGTCACCCAGTTCCCGATAGCCAGTGGCATTGGTATTATCCAGTGATATAGCTTTCAGGGCGGCATGCCTTGCTTTTTCATAACCTATGTTTTGGTCAATATAATTTTGCCATGATTGCCTTGAAACAGCATTTGCTAATTCAGCCCAGGCACGGGCATCCATAGAGTCAATAGCAAGAGCTTTGTAATAAAAATTAACAGCTTTAGCAACGTTTTCTTTATCCAGCTTATCAAAAAAATAATTTCCCTGAAGAATAAGATTATAAGCTTCGATGTTGGTAGAAGTAGTTGCACTGGATGGTACAGTAAGAAGCTTCAACTTTAATTGTTTTACTACAGCTCCGGCTATTTCATCCTGTAATTTAAAAAGGCTATCTAAGTCACGGTCATATTTTTCACTCCACAGATGAAAGCCATCAACGGCTCTTATCAACTGTGCTGTAACACGAATCTTATTACCATTCTTTTGTACACTTCCTTCCAGTAAATGAGCTACACCTAATTTCTCACCGATAATACGTAAGTCTTCATTTTTTCCTTTGAAAGAAAATGAAGAAGTGCGTCCTATCACTTTCAGTTCAGGTATTTTAGAAAGAAGATTCAGCAATTCCTCACTTAATCCATCAGAGAAATATTCCTGATCTTTTCCCGCACTCATATCAACAAAAGGCAATACGGCAATTGATTTGTCAATCCCGGCATTCTCATTTTTCAGAAAGAATTTTTTATAAATAAAAAAGGCTGCAACAAATAACAGGATGATGGAAAGACCCACAATTTCATTGCGTTTCAGAAAATTCTTTTTTTTCAGTTTTCCTTCCATCTTTTTACGCTGAGGCACTATCAATCCATCATTTGTCAATGCAAAAACTTCTATACGTTCTTCTACGTTTTTGAAATCAAAAAAACCTAAAGAGCTAAGTTGAAACTCTGATTTATTTTTTACCTGATCCCGGATAGATTTTGACATAAGTACGGCCCCGGGAACACTCAATGATTCAATGCGGGACGCAATATTTACGCCATCACCAAAAGCATTCTCATTTTTGAAAACAACATCGCCAAGATGTAGACCAATCCGAACCGGTATTTGTGGTGAATCACGGAAGGCTTTTTGCAAAGCCATAGCACATTCAACGCTATTTACCGAACTGTCAAATGCCAGTAAACAACCATCACCAAAGTATTGAACAATTTTTCCCTGGTGCTCAGGTGTAATTTTTTCAAGCACTTCTTTAAACCGGTTAATCAACTCCAACGCTTTTTGTTCATCTTTCTGCATGAGTGCAGTGTATCCGGCAATATCGGCAAACAGAATGGCAGCGAGTTGACGGGATTGAGACATTGTTGCAGATTACTTACGAAAGTTACCTATTATTATATAAAGCTGAACGAGTCCCCATCAAACAATCCCTTATCACTCAATTTCAAATGTGGTATTACCAGCAAAGCCATAAAAGAAAGTGTCATAAAAGGTGAGCCAAGTGTTGAGCCAAGTTATTCTTTTGTCATTTTATCAATAGCGGTATAATCAGCAGCTACTTTGTAACCGTCTTCATTACTCATCAACCCGGCAACGGGTAATGCCAGAACCATTTCTTTTGTATTGCTGATAGCACTAACGCCGCCTTCTTTTTCAATTACCAAATTAACTGCTTTGCAAATACTTTCATCATCTACACCCACCGCAACTATATTATGACTGTCATGTGCCACAGAAGAAGCTAATGCTCCTTGTTTCAATCCAAAGTTTTTAATAAAAGCTTTGGCAACAGGAGCATAATTATACCGATTCACTACTACTATTTTTAAAATATCTCGTTCGGCATCGCTTACTATTTTTCCATCCACCACTTTCGGTTCATAAGCAAGCTGATTAGTTATAAGTTGCCCGTCTAATGCTTCTATAACAGGAATCTTGATATTGTCTGGACCATTTGCATGTAACCAGTTGGATTCAAGTATTTCTCTTTCTAGCATTGCTTCGATTTCAAAATCTTCAGGTTTCTTCTTACTACAAGAAAAATTATTTACTATACCAGATTTTGAGGTTTTAATATTTGATACCCCATTTTCCGCCACCAACTCACCATTAATAAATGTTTTCACTACTTCAAATTTTTCCAAATCTTTTACTACAATAAAATCAGCGAAGTCGCCTTCCCTCAATAAACCAACATCTAATTTGTAATGAAGGACAGGATTAAGACAAGCTGCTTTCAGTATCTTAAAAATATCAATTCCTTTGGCCACTGCTCTTGCACAAAGCTGGTTGATATGTCCCAGCACCAAACTATCCGGATGTTTATCATCGCTGCAAAACATCATCATATCTGGATAATCATATAGCAAATCAATCAGTGCTTCAAAATTCTTCGCTGCACTTCCTTCCCGGATAAGGATTTTCATGCCGTATTGCAGTTTGTCCAATGCTTCTTCAGCGGTAAAACATTCATGGTCGGTGGAGATAACAACAGCCCCCCCGCCCCCCGAAGGGGGGATCTCAGACTCTGCTATTGCAGTAGTCGTTTTGTTGAGGCTAAGTAAAATTTCCGACAGTACATTGTCTGTGTCTCCGGTAATTTCGTCGTTTGTAAATCTTATTACTTCAAACCCAAAATTATTAAGTTCCGCAGTTCTTTGGGCATCGCTTATTTTATTCTCTGGTATCTGGTGTATAAGACCATCTACTTCTATAATTAGTTTTTTTGAAAGACAAACAAAATCTGCAATATAAGAACCGATTATATGTTGCCTTCTGAACTTATATCCATCTAATTGCCAGCCTCGCAACAAATGCCATAAAACATTTTCTGAATGAGTAGGGTTTTCTCTGTGCTCTTTTACATATTTTTTCAACAACCCATAAACAAAGGGTTCGGCAGTTTGATAATTATAATGAATATCTAAATCATCTGAGTCTAAAGTCCCCCCTTGTGGGGGATTTAGGGGGGCTTGTATATATGCTCTTGCTTTTTCTCCTCGTAATCCCGGTGCATGACCATCTACCGGTTTTCCTAAGCGATGAGCCGCAGCAATTTTTTTGATTACTTCTTCATCCTTAAACAACACTCCCGGAAAATTCATCATTTCACTCAGATATTTTATCTCATCCCGTTGTAATAGTTTTTCTACATCGGTTGAATCAAGTGCCGCTCCGGCAGTTTCAAAAATGGTAGCCGGCACACAACTTGGTGCACCAAAATTGAATTTGAAAGGAACTGTATTCCCATTTTCAATCATAAATTCCACACCTTCCATACCGCAAACATTGGCAATCTCATGCGGGTCGCTTACGGTGGCCACCGTGCCATTCACTACAGCCAGCCTTGCAAATTCTGAAGGCACCAGCATGGAGCTTTCTATATGTACATGACTGTCAATAAAACCGGGAAGAATGTAGTTTTGGGTTTCGAGTTCCGGGTTTCGGGTTATTGAAATGATTTTCCCTTTACTTACAACTATTTCTGCAGGGTAAATCGTCTGGCTGTGTATATCCACCAGCTGACCACATATTGAAAATGAACCGTTCATCTTATTATTTTGTTAGTTTACGCTAAAAGTACTCATTTGACGATTCTGAAACTTTACATTTGCTATCTAATTTTTACCAATTAAACCAATAAAAAATGAAACGTTTTGTATTCTCTTTCTTATTGCTTGCTACCGCCATTATCGCTAAAGCACAAACTGCGGATGAAATTATTGCCAAACATTTAGAAGCGATTGGCGGCGCAGACGCCTGGAAAAAAGTAAACTCGGTAAAACTGGAAGGTACTGTTAAAATTCAGGGCGGTGCCGAGGCTACGGTAACGCAGACCATATTACATGGAAAAGGAAACCGTCAGGATATTTTATTTATGGGTATGAGTGGCTATATGTTTGTCACACCAACCAATGGCTGGAATTTCATGCCTTTCCAAGGGCAAGCAGCACCAGAAGCTTTGACAGCTGAAGATGTTGCTGAAGCCCAGGCTGATTTGGATGTACAGGGCAATCTGATTGATTATGCTGCAAAAGGCCATACGGTAGAATACCTTGGAAAAGATGATGTGGAAGGAACCGAGTGTTTTAAACTGAAAGTGAATTTGAAAAGCGGCAAGCCAGAAACATTATACTTAGATACCAAGTCGTATCTGATCATCCGTTCTGTATCAATACAAAAAGCAAATGGCCAGGAAGTGGAATCAACTACCAATTTCAGCAATTATGAAAAATTACCAGAAGGTATAGTAATACCAAAATCTCTTGGTTTATCTTTTGGTGAAATGAATATTACCAAGATAACTATTAATGGCCCTGTAGATGAAAGCATCTTCAAGAACTAATATTTATTTCCTTTGTCAATATAATTAAACTAACCCCGATTGAAAAGTCGGGGTTTTGTTGTTATTTCACTGATCTTTTAAAAATCTTTGTTATGAAACCATTCTTCCTTTTTGTCTTATCAGCAATCACTATCAATGCGGCAGCACAAACCACCATCAACAGCAGCACTTTTGGTATGATGGAAGCCCGTTGGCTTGGCCCCGGCACCATGAGTGGTCGTATCACCGCTATTGAAGGTGTACCAAGTGATGGTAAAACTATTTATGTTGGAACAGCTGGTGGCGGTATCTGGAAAACAACTAATGCAGGAGCATCCTTTACCCCCATTTTTGATAAATACTGTCAAAGCATCGGGGCCCTTGCTATTGACCCCAAAAATCCAAAGGTTGTCTATGCAGGAACAGGAGAAAGCAATATGCGTAATTCTGTTTCTATTGGTAATGGTTTGTATAAATCAACCGATGGTGGCAGTAACTGGACAAAACTGGGTTTAGAAAACACCGAACATATTGCAGATATTGTTATCAATCCTACTAACCCGAATATAGTTTATGTAGCTGCACCGGGTCCATTGTGGAGCAGTAGCAAAGACCGTGGATTATATAAATCAATTGATGGCGGAAAAACGTTTGAGAAAATATTATACATCAATGAAAATGCCGGTTGCGCTGATGTAGCAATAGATCCGGAACATCCTGATACGGTGTATGCTTCTACCTGGGAGTTCAGAAGAAAGCCGTACGGGTTCAACTCTGGTGGTAATGGCAGCGGCATGTGGAAGAGCACTGATGGTGGCAAGAACTGGAAAGAATTGAAAACGGGTTTGCCACCAAAACCATTTGGTCGTATTGCATTTGCTATTGCACCAAGTGCTCCACAAAATATTGTGGCTATTGTAGAAGCAGCTGAAACAGGGTTATATATTTCAGCAGATGGTGGCGAAAACTGGAAGAAACAAAGTGCTACCATGAATGTGGTATCAAGACCGTTTTATTTTGCCACTATACAAATTGACCCGAAGGATCCGAAACGTATTTATCGTCCCGGCTTTACCTTTTCGTATTCAACTGATGGCGGTTATTCTTTTGCAGATGCAAGTGGTGATGGCGGTTGGTTGCACAGCGACCATCATGCATTATGGATAAATCCCAATGCTACTAACCAACTTTATTTAGGAACCGATGGCGGCGTTTATATCAGTTTAGACAGAGGAGCTACCTGGAACTTTGTACATAATTTACCGGTAGGCCAGTTTTATCATGCTTCGGTTGATGATAAGAAACCATATAATATTTATGGCGGCTTGCAGGATAACGGTTCATGG
>JANMFO010000258.1:0-5881 GCA_031374245.1 Chitinophagaceae bacterium
CATATTTACAGGGGGAGAAGATTTCAGGTTCTTTGTTTGAATACGGATGTTTCGCCAGCGAATTTGCCTGCCTACTTCTTCTGGTTTGCTTATTGCATGCACCTGCAATGCAATAAAACCTTTTAGTGTCATATCATCAATCAACCAGGCACAGGGTATTTCATTAACCCAGGTACGGATAGAACTGCCAATACATTCCACACGGTATTTATTCCACTGGCCATTCTTAAAAGCTTTTTTAGAACCCGGGTTATAATCCATACTGTAAAGCCATAACCGCCTCGCTTCATCATATATGCCACCGCTCCAGGCACGGGGCGAAGGGTCTATTTCTAATTGATAACCATGTACCCGGCCATTCAGGTAGTCTGCTTTGCTTTCACTGCGGAATTGTATACCGGAGTTCATCGGGCTTTCCACTTTAAATTCCAGTTCCAGAATAAAATCTCCGTAGTCTTTTTCAGTAGCAAGAAAAGAATTTGGTTCATTGGGAACAGTGGTGCCAATTATCATCCCGTCTTTTACTTCATAAGGGGCTTTGCCATTCAGTTGTTTCCAACCATTAAGGTCTTTACCATTAAAAAGGGTTTCCCATTGTTCTTTGGGGTTCTTTTGAGCAGATATTTGAATTGAAAGGCAAATGTATATTAGAAGAATAAAATTTTTCATATAGCTGAATTATAAGTGGTGAAACGAATGTAACACAGTTTCTGTATTTATTTTGGCAGTTCTTGCTGTAACGTTCTGGTTAAACACCTGGGTATTTCCACGGGGCTATAAATGCCCGATAACCGACGGGGAAGAAAAAAACCACATCCTACTGATGATTTATTAATTTTAGGAAATTGGTATATTTTGGATACTAAAAGACCCGGGTTAAGGTATGATAGACTTTGAAACGAAATATAAGAGCCTTCTTAAGCTTGCCTCAGATGGTTTTATTATTTATAGTCCCGCAGGTGCTATTCTTGATTTTAATGATGGAGCCTGTCAATACCTTGGCTATTCCAGGAATGAATTAAAGCAACTGCAAGTCACCGATTTATTTGTTGCCAATGACCTGTTCAAAAAACCTATTCGGTTTGATGAACTACAGGCGGGTAAACGAACACTCGATTACAGAAAAATAAAAAGAAAAGACGGAAGTCTTTTTACAGCTGAGATAAATACAATAATGCTGTCTGATGGTAATATGATGGCACTGGCCAGGGATATTACAGAGAAAGCAAAAATTGAACTGGATTTACAGTTGAAGGATCATGCTATTGCAACTTCAATCAGTGGAATGGGAATAACAGATCTTGATGGTAAAATTATTTATACAAATGATGCCCTGTGCAAAATGTGGGGCTATCCGGATAAAGATATCTTAAACGGGAGAATGATTACAGAAGTTTTCAACGGTTCAACTGTTTTTGACACGATGAACATAATTATTGAAAATGGAATTGAATATGGAGAATGTATGGGCAAAAGAATAGACGGTAGCCTGTTTCCTGTTGCATTTTCTGCTAACGTTGTAAAAGATAAAAAAGGGTTGCCAATATGTTTATTTGGTTCCTTTATTGACATATCAGAACAAAAGAAAGCCCGTTACTTATCCGATAATATTATAGAGAACCTTCCTGGCATTTTTTTCATGTTTAGTGTAGAAGAAAAGGAAATGAAAAAGTGGAATAAAATGGCAGAAAATATTTTAGGCTATACTTCCCGGGAAATAATAGAGTTGAATTTTTTAGATTTTGTGAGTGAAAAGGACAGAGTAAATGCAGAACAACGACTTGAAGAGGCAATTCAGCTTGGAAAAGGGGAAGCAGAAATTACACTTATTACAAAAGAGGGAATTGATAAGCCATTTTATTTTACTGGTTTTATTGTAACACTTGATGAGAAATTATACCTGATTGTAAATGGAATATGTATTTCTGAGAGGAAAAATGCAGAGGAGAAATTAAAAAAGAAATATGAACAGCTTCAATTGCTGGCTAATTTATCTGATGCAGTAAGTAAAGCCAGCAAACTGGAAGATATTTATGAGCTGGCTTTAGATGGTTTGCTTACTTCAATAAATGCAGACAAATCATCTATTTTGCAATTTGATGCTGAAGGTGTATTACAGTTCAGAGCATCTCATGGTTTATCAGTTGCGTATAAAATAGCAGCCTCAAGCCATTGCCCATGGAAAGCAGATGCTAAAAACCCTGTTCCTATTTATATACCAGATGCTGAAAAGGATGAATCACTTCAGGAACTTTTGCCGGTAATACTTAACGAAGGAATCCGGGCTCTTGCTTTTATTCCTATGGTATATATGGGCCGGTTGTTGGGTAAGTTTATGATTTATTATAATGAAGTACATGATTTTAATGAGGAAGAATCACAGTTAGCACAAACTATTGCAAGCGAGGTAGCTTTTGCAATTGGGGAAAAAGAAAATGAATTGTCACTCCGGAAAAGTGAACAACGTTACCGGGATGTTGTCAACAATACAAATGAAATTATTTTTCAAACAGATGCTGCCGGCACCTGGACATTTCTCAATCCTGCCTGGACAACGCTTCTCGGTTTTTCTTTAGATGAAAGTATAGGTAAGCAATTTCAGGATTTTGTTTTTCCTGAAGATGTACCTGAAAGCCAAAAGAAGTTAGAAGAGCTTATTACCCGGCAATCTGAATATTTCCGGCATGAACTAAGATATGTAACTAAGATGAATACCATCTGCTCGATGGAAGTAACAGCCCGTCTTCTTTTGGATAATAATGGTGCTATACTTGGAACAACAGGTATAATAAATGATATTACTGAACCCAAAAAAGCCCGGGAACAGATCCTAAAAGAAAAGGAATTATCTGATTCAATTATTAATACATTGCCCGGAATTTTTTATATCTATGATGATCAGGGAAAGTTTTACAGGTGGAATAAAAACCTTGAAATTATCACCGGTTATTCAACGGAAGAGATAAGCCAGATGAACCCTCTTCAGTTTTTCGATACAGACGAAAAAGAATATATGGCTGAAAGAAGCAAGGCAACGTTTATTTTTGGCAAAGCGGAAGCAGAATCATACCTCTTTTCCAAGGGGAGACAAAAAATACGTTATTACTTTAATTGCATAGCTATTTCTTATGAGGGGAAACTCTGTTCAATGGGAATGGGTATTGATATTACAGAAAGAAAGAAAGCAGAAGCGTCCCTTGAGCAAACTACCAGGCAGCTTCGGGAATTATCGGCCCACCTGCAGGATGTAAGGGAGGAAGAAAGGGCAACTATGGCCCGTGAAATTCACGATGAGCTAGGACAGCAACTAACTGTTTTGAAATTTGATTTTTCCTGGTTACAATCCAAATTGGAAGTGGCTAATCCTTCTGTGGAAGAAAAAATTATTGAAATTAAAAGTCTGCTGGATAAAGCTGTGAAAACAGTGCGCCGGCTGTCTACAGAACTTCGCCCCAGTCTGCTGGACGACCTTGGATTGATTGATACTATTGACTGGTACCTGGATGATTTTAAAAAACGTTTTAATATCAAAACTGAATTCAGGCATTTATCTGATCAATTAATTGTTCCGGATAAAATGAAAACAGCACTTTTCAGAATATTCCAGGAGTCAATAACTAATATAATAAGGCATGCTCATGCATCTTTAGTAAAAGTTATTCTGAATAAATCAGGAGATAGTGTTATTCTGCAAATAAAGGATAATGGTAAAGGATTTGATATGCTTGATGTCTCCAACAAAAAAACACTTGGTTTGCTTGGCATGAAGGAAAGATCATTGCTTATGGGTGGAAGCTGTTCTGTTGAAAGTATACCGGGTAAGGGAACAACAGTTACCGTTTCGGTATCTCTGTCTTCATTAACTGCCGTTGTTTAATTAAAGTCCTGATTAATTGAATATTTCAGGCATCTAATAACCTTCTGTGATAGTTTATTTGTCCAAGATGATACGAAAGATGGGCTGTCAAATGAACTAAAAAAAAGCCAGTCGACATTTTGTAATCAAAGACAGGGGCTGGGTAATCTTCGTCCAATTGTTGCATGGGGAGAGTTTCAAGTGCTGTTTCCACTACCAGCATTGTTTCATCTATCTTCTTCAGCAATTCATTCCGTGGAATATTTTTTTGCGAAAACTCAAGTACCCGGTTCCGCATATAATCAGTGCCACCCAATTCTTTTCCTATATAGGTATTCAGGTTGCCAATAAGATGCAGACATAAATTACCGGCTGAATTGGCGATACCTTTTTCAACTATCCATAAATTGCTTTCTTCTTTATATAATTCTATTTCTTTTTTTAATTTTTCAAGTTCCCGGCGAAATAATGTTTTCAGTGTTTGTGTAAGCATAGATTTTTATTAGAAAACGAAAAATACAACAGAAGGGTTAAAAATTTATTTGTTATTTCTCTGCACTTATCACAATGGCACTGGCATCTATTGCAACAGTACCGGGATATTTCTGATTAACTAACTCAAATACTTCCTGCTTTATTTTTTGCCGCATAGCATCATCGGCTTTGCTTAAGGCGGCCACGATAGGTGCACCGATCTCCGTCATCATATTCCAGTAGGTATCTGTCGTTCCGCTGTTTAGTTTGGTGGATACTTCTTTTTCTGTAATATTTTTAAAACCAGCTTTTTCAAACAGTTCTTTCATAAGGCCGGGTTTTGCACAACGGAACATCCCCGGTGCACCGGGTGGTGGTGGCAGCAGCTCCATATTTTTATTAATTGTTCCCATCATGGCGGTTACCCAAAAATTCTTTTCTGCTACATTCCATACAGAAGTTGCTAGCCTTCCGCCGGGTTTTAATACCCTTGCCATTTCATTTGCTGCTAACTGCATGTCAGGGAAAAACATAAATCCAAAGCGACAGCTTATTGCCTCAAAGCTATTATCAGCAAATGGCATTTCACAAACATCACAGGCTATTGTTTCAATATTTGTGATTCCCCGCAAGGCAGCATGCTCTTTTGCTATTGCCAGCATATCTTCCGACAGGTCGGTAATGGTAACATTTCCTCCGTGCAACATTGTGGCAATGGTAAGACCGGGTTCGCCTGTGCCGGCTGCAATGTCAAGTATAGCATCTTTACCCGAAGGTTTTATACTGGCAATAATTTCCTGGCCCATTGGCTTCAGAAAATCCATTGTCATATCATCCCATTTCTTCCATCCGGCAGAAAATTTATTCCAGGATTGTTTTTGCTGTTCCCGTATTTCTTCTAATTGCTTATTCATAACATTAAAGTTTTAGTAAATAAGAAAGAATAAAAGAAGTTCAGCGGGACAGGATAAAGTATTTGTAAGGTACAAAAAGCAGGGAAATGGTTGTTTTTTTTTGTTCAGATTGCTTTTAAAACAATCCAATCATAATACTTATTCTGTACACAGCACAAGAGGTACTTTTTCATACACAGCATATTGGGCTACACTGTGCTGGTAACCGGCTTCACTCAACCAATTCATAATATCGTTGCCCATGTTTTTACCCGAAAGAGGTATGTTGATTGTCTTGCCATCATTATTCGTCTGCGCATAGGTTGAAATTACGTTAGTGAATTCAAGTAGCGTCATCGTTGTTTTTAACAGGGTAAACACATTGCTGAGCGGAATGGTCATATTTTTATAACCAACTATAATCTTACCTGCAGCCAGCGAATCGCTGTATAAACTGCCTAATGCAGCTATACCGGATGCACTGGGGAATTTAGGAACAATATCATTTTTATTTTCCACCCGTATAGCTTCAGGGAATTTTTTGTTGAAGTCATTAGCAAAAGCTTCATTGCCCGCAGCAGGGGCAGCAAAAGTAATAACATTGATTGTTGAACCTGTGCGACGATTTTTTTTGAATTGTTGCCAGAGATAAGAAGCA
>JANMFO010000275.1:0-5227 GCA_031374245.1 Chitinophagaceae bacterium
AACGTATTAGTTTTGCACTGTTTATTTATCTTCAACTTTAACTGATTTGAAACCCCTGATCATTAATTTTCAACCATTGCTTCAAAACAATTTGGTGATAGCTGAACCGCTAAAAGAATCAGATTTTGAAAGTTTATATACTGCTGCTTCAGACCCATTGATTTGGGAACAGCATCCTAACAAAAACAGATATCAGCGAAAGGTATTCGAAAATTATTTTAAAGGTGCTATAGAATCAGGTGGCGCATTTTTGGTAAAAGAAGCGGAAACGAATGAAGTAATCGGAAGTTCCCGGTACAGTGATTATAAAGCTGAAACAGATACTGTTTCTATTGGCTATACTTTCTTTATGCGTAGCTTTTGGGGCAAGGGACATAATTATGCTCTTAAAAAATTAATGCTTGATCACATATTTCAGTTTGTAAATACAGTTACCTTTTATATTGGTGCAGTAAATAAACGTTCGCAAATTTCAATTGAAAGATTTGGTGCTGTAAAAACAGGCGAAATAGAAATGGCCTATTTCGGCGAAGCAGCTAAGTTGGATTATATTTATTCCATTACAAAAGTACAGTGGCAGCAACTGAATCCTGCTAGTTAGACTTTTTTCCATCATATTCATGCTCACCTCAGATGTATTTTATATTTAGGCATCGGCAAACCTGCATTGCAGTTGATATCTTTAAGAGGAGATAATTTGCAAATAAGAATTATATTTCAGTTTTAAATAATTCCACTTATGCCAAAAAAAATCTTTTTTCTTCTGCTTTCCTTTTCCTTTCTAATTGCTGTTACTGCTCAAACAAAAAAGGATTCTGTTTCCGCAGATATCAATACTTATTTTAAACCGGTAAAATGGAGGTGTATTGGCCCCTTCCGGGGCGGACGTTCTGTGGCTGCTACAGGAGTAGTTGGCAATATTAATACCTATTACATGGGTACCACTGGAGGTGGACTTTGGAAAACAGAAGATATGGGTATTACCTGGGGGAATATTTCTGATGGGTATTTTAAAACAGGATCAGTAGGTGCCGTAGCTGTAGCCGAAAGCGATCCCAATATTGTTTACGTAGGTATGGGAGAACATGCTGTGCGGGGAGTGATGACCTCTCATGGTGATGGTGTGTACAAATCTAGCGATGCAGGAAAAACATGGAAAAAGATGGGACTGGATCTGACACAACATATTTCCCGCATTGTCATCCATCCAAAAGATCCCAACATCGTTTATATAGCTGCACAAGGTGCTTTATACAGTAAATCACAACAACGTGGAATTTTTAAATCTACAGATGGGGGTGTGAGTTGGAATAAAATTTTATATGTGGATGATAAAACCGGCTGTGCAGAGTTATCAATGGATATGAATAATCCACGGATTCTCTATGCTGCTATGTGGGAATATGGGCGGCTACCTTGGAAAGTGATTAGCGGAGGACCCGGTAGCGGACTTTACAAATCTACAGATGCAGGTGAGCATTGGGAAAAAATACAGGAAGGTTTGCCAAAGGAATTGGGTAAAATGTCGGTGGCTGTATGTCGTTCCAATTCAGAAAAAGTTTATGCATTGATAGAAAGTGATACCGAGAAAGAAGCAGGCGGTTTGTTTGTTTCTGCCGATGGTGGGAAAAACTGGTCATTGGTATCAAAAGATCACCGGTTGGTGCAGCGGGCCTGGTATTATATAGAATTGTTTCCCGATCCAATGAATGAAAATACCATTTATGTAATGAGTGCCCCGGCTCTTCGTTCCATTGATGGCGGAAAGACCTGGGAGGATATTTCTGCCACCCATGGTGATTACCATGATCTGTGGATCAATCCTGCTGATTCAAAAAACATGGTGATAGCAGATGATGGGGGAGCTGCTATAACTTTTAACCGGGGTAAAACATGGAGCTCTCAAAATAATATGCCCACGGCGCAGTTTTACAGAATAAATGCAGATAATCAATTTCCCTACCATATTTATGGGGGCCAGCAGGATAATAGCTCTGTTTCAATAGCAAGCAGAGCATTGGGTAGCAGTGGAATAACTACTTCAAACTGGATTTCTTCTGCAGGTGGCGAAAGTGCTTTTCTGGCATTCGATCCTGATGATCCAAGATTTGTATTGGGAGGCAGTTATCTCGGAACCATAGAAGTACTTGACACAAAGGCAAGCGCAGCCACCAATATTATGGCTGCCCCTATTCAGTACCTTGCCAGAGAAACCAAAGACATGAAATACCGGTTTGCATGGAATGCTCCCATTATCTGGTCGAAGCATGAACCCAATACGTATTATCATGGTGCCCAATTTTTATTGCGTACAACAGATATGGGTAAAACATGGACAGAAGCATCGCCTGATCTTACCCGGAATGAAAAAGAAAAACAAGGAAAAGGTGGCGGGCCCTATACCAACGAAGCAGTGGGAGCAGAAAATTATGGTACGCTCAGTTACATAGCAGAATCTCCGCATGAAAAAGGTGTTATCTGGACAGGTAGTGATGATGGATTAGTTTATATCACAAAAGATGGTGGAGCACATTGGCAAAATGTAACACCATCGGGCTTGCAAGAATGTTTGATAAATGCTATTGAAGTTTCTCCTCATGATAAGGCTACTGCTTATATAGCTACTACCCGTTATAAATTTAATGATCATTCCCCGGGACTTTATAAAACCACTGATTATGGCAAGACCTGGAACAAAATAAATAGTGGTATTCCTGCCGGGGCATTTACCAGGGTAGTAAGGGAAGATGATAAACGAAAAGATTTATTATTTGCCGGTACAGAAACAGGAGTATACATCTCCTGGAATGGAGGTAAAGAGTGGTCACTATTCCAATTAAATTTGCCCGTTGCACCAATTACTGATTTGAAAGTTCACCAGGGAGATTTGATAGCGTCTACTTCAGGAAGATCGTTTTGGATACTGGATGATCTTGGCCTTATACGCCAGTATAAAAAAGATACTGATACTTTTTCATTATTTCAACCAGAGGCTTCTTACCTGGTGAATGGATCCAGTGAACTGGATGAGAACAACGCTGAATTTACGGGTGCTGATAAGTTACGTGGTGTTAATCCGTCTACTGGTATTGTAATATATTATCAACTGCCGGATTTGAAAACTACGGATCAGATCACAATGGAGATTAAAGATACTGAGGGTAACCTGGTTCGCACATTCAGTTCCCGTGCAGACAGCACTTACAAAAAATATGATGGCGGGCCTCCGGATGAACCTGTTCTTTCAAAGATAAAAGGAGTGAACCGTTTTGTATGGGATATGCGCTACACCACAATGCCGGGTGTACCGGGTGTGTATATAGAAGGTAACTATCGTGGACATAAAGCTTCACCGGGAAACTATACGATTACAATTAAAAAAGGTAATCAGCAGGTGAGTGTGACAGTAGTCATTCTTTCAAATCCACTTTATTCAACAGATGCAAGTACTTATAAAGAATATCACACAGTCATGAATCGTATGGAGATTGAAATAATTAAAATGCATCAGATGGTTAATACTAATTATACCAAACTTGAGCAACTTGAACTTTTACTTGCATCTTTACCAGCAGATGAAAAATTTAATACGATAAAAAAAGAAGGACAGGCACTGGCGGCTCGTATGAAATCCTGGGATGAAGAAATGATACAGCGAAAGTCAAAAGCCTATGATGATGTCGATAATTTCGATAATAAGTTCACAGCAAATTATATGTTTCTCATCAATCAGACAGAAAGTGATCTGCCAAGAATTAATAAGCCTTCTTTGGATCGTCTTAAAGAATTAGATATCGAATGGTCTGCTCTTAAGACAAAGGCCAGTGAAATACTGGAAAGAAACATTCCGGCCTTTAATAAATCGTTGTGGGAAGCAGGAGTAGGGGCTATCTGGAAAAATTAAACGGCTTTTTAATTGTTGCAGGGGTTCACCCTGCAACAATTCCTTTTAAAAGGAAGGCTGGTATTAACAGGAAATTATTAGTACAGCTTTGCTTAATAGGTTAATAATCAGGAACAAGCCATTTTTTATTAACTTGCAGATCAACTTCAACCAATGGCCGAAAATTCGCACCAACTTGCCGCTATCTTGTTTGCAGATGTAGTGGGTTATACTTCTATGATGCAGGAGGATGAACATGCGGCAGTTGAAAAGATTAACCGTTTCAGGCATTCCCTGGAAACAATTGCCGCCGAATTGGATGGTAAAATCATTCAGTATTATGGTGATGGCTCATTACTTCTTTTTCGTAGTTCTACAGATGCGGCAGAGTTTGCCAAATTATTACAGATTGATCTTAATGAAGAACCCATCGTTGTGCCAGTTCGCATAGGCATTCATATGGGTGATGTACTGTTGCAAAACGGAAACGTTTTTGGCGATGTAGTGAACATTGCTTCCCGGATACAGGCGTTGGCACCTGCGGGTGGTATTTATATTTCAGAAATGGTGTTTCTGAATATTGCTAATAAGACAGGCTTGGATTCAATATTTATTAAAGAACAATCCCTGAAGAATGTAAAAGACCCTGTACGTATTTACGAAGTCCTCACTGAGTTCAGCAAACCAATTATTCCATCGTTGCCTGCTGCGAAACCTTCTGTCAGGCGGATTGCAGATAATAGTATTGCCGTGTTACCTTTTTCTAATATGAGCAGTGACCATGAGCAGGAATATTTCAGCGATGGACTTACAGAAGACATCATTACACAGCTTTCAAAAATTAAGTCATTGAAAGTTATCTCCAGGACTTCTGTAATGCAGTACAAGAAAAACCCGAAGCCAATAACGGAAATAGGCAACGAGTTAGGGGTGGCAGTAATTTTAGAAGGCAGTGTGCAGCGCTATGGAGAGCAGGTTCGTATTACAGCTCAGCTTATCAATGCTACTTCCGACGAACATTTGTGGGCTGAATCCTATGACCGTCCGGTAAATGATATTTTCTCTATTCAACGGGAGGTAGCAATGGCCATTGCATCAGTACTGAATACAAAACTTTCAAAAAAAGAAACACAGAACCTTGATAATAAACCCACCGTTGATATGCAGGCATATGATCTGTATCTGCGTGGGAAATTCTTAGTGGAAAAAAGAAATAAGACCGATTTGCTGATTGCCAGGGAACTTTTTCAGATGGCGGTTAATAAAGATAAAACATTTGCAATTGCTTACTCCGGTTTGGCCGATACTTATCTTCTGTCTTCTTACCGTGGTTATGAAGATCCG
>JANMFO010000262.1:0-1947 GCA_031374245.1 Chitinophagaceae bacterium
GATGCTTACAGAACGTGGCGTGCAGTAGGCGCAAATGAATTCCCTGAATTTCATCATATTGATAGTAAGCTGATTATTCCGCTATTTGTTATTTTCTATTTCTTATCCTTCATCCCCCAGGTTTTATTGTTTTGGTTTCGGCCAATGGTTATATCCAGGTGGTTAGTTTGGCTGGCATTATTGTTTAATGTAATAACCCTTGTCTCCACTATAACAATTCAGATTCCTATTCAAGTTGAGCTTGATAAAAGATTTTCGTCAGAATTAATTGAACGGCTTATATCAACCGATTTTATTTACAGAAGGATCCCAATGTTATTATTGGCAATAGTAAATTTCATAATGTTATATAAAGTGGTTAGATATTCCGGTAACAGACAGAACCCGTCGACTGGACTGGTATAGAGTTGTATTAATAATGAACAGGAATCTATGCCATTTGTGTCGGGAATACAATTGTAGTGCGGCATACTAAACGATCTTAAACATTAAATAACCAAAACAAACAATAACAATGACAAAGATTTCTTTATTTGCTTCAAGCCTTTTAATTGGCTTATCCATTCTAAGTGGTTGTATCAACTCTGACACTTCCAAAACAACAACAGACCTGGAAGTAAAAGCAACACCATCTGAAACACCTGAATATTTTAACCTGCGACCAAAACTTGAAAATGAGTATGGTTATTCACATGCTGTAAAAATTGGCGACGACCTTAAAATTTCCGGGGCTGTAAGTATGAACGATTCAGGTTTTATAGTTGCACCAGGCAACATGGAACAACAGATGAAAAATTGTTATAGCGACTTAGAAAAAATATTATAACACTATGGCTACACTTACGACGACGTTGTTGCAGAGAATATTTACACCACCAATATGACAGACTTCATAAAAGTATCAGGCTTCCGTAATTCTATTTATAAAAAGCAATTCCCAACCGGAACCTGGCTTGAAGTAAAAGGATTGGCAGTAGCAGGACAGTTGATTGAAATTGATATGGAGGCTCATAAAACAAAATAAGCAAGTTTTCTTCCTTGGCGGGTTTTCTGAATTTAAAGTTTCGTAGCCGATGTGCGGCGGGTGCCACAAAGTCATCTGATACTCGCCTGGGAAATGAACATTTAAACTGACAGGTACAATGACTAAAAACTTAACACGCCGTGATTGGTGTACTGAGTTTATCGAAGTATCTCCACCAACCACATGAAGTAAGGACTGACTTTATATTACTTTAAAACCTGGTTGATTGCTTCTTCAAATGCTGATAAAGAAAAAGGCTTTTCTAAGAACAAATCAGCCCCGTTTTCCAACGCCACATCCCGGGCAGCACTAAGACCTGAGATCATAATTATCTTAATCGAAGGATGCTTTTTCTTTATATAGCTGATAAAATCAACCCCAAATCCATCGGGAAGCTTATTGTCCAATATAATAAGTGAAGGTTCTTGTTGCTGAAGATATTCCTCAGCCGACAAAAGGTTATTTACATAATCAAGCTGGAATTGTTTTTCACTAAAAATCATATTCAACACTAATCCCATTTCACCTTCGTCTTCAACAACGAGGACTTTTTTCCCCAGTTTCTGTTTCACTGCTGCTGTGTTTGGCATAATTCTTTTTTTAGGGTTAATGATTATTGTCTCCTTGTATACCAGCTCACTGGTTCTCTGAAGCTAATTATAGCAAATTGTTTGCCTCAATTGCATTTTGCAAGAAAAATTATCTTTTCGGCTCTCTTCGCCCTGGGTCGTGTCCGTAATCTAGAATGCCCTGATGCGTGTCTCCACGCATCAGGGCGCCGCCACCAGTTTGTCAAACAAGAATTTATTGTAGTTTTAAACTGATGGACAAATCTTCGCTCCGATAAGTATCAGTAAAACTGAACGCATCAGGGCATCAGAAAAAAAATACTAACCACTGCGTAAGAACATTTAAACTGACAG